>CAZVQE010000093.1:0-8318 GCA_964628875.1 uncultured Anaerolineae bacterium | reverse complement strand
GGGATTGTGACCGATCACAATCGTGCGCATGTCACTCGGCGCCAATAGCGCATCAAGTGTTTCGCGTTCGGCATGCTCATTGACCCATAGCTCGCCGATGCCAACGACACGCAGACGCGGTGTCACTTGTGCGGATTCATTGGTGAGCACGCGGATGTTGAGTGGCGGCAACGCGTCACGCAACTCATCTGCGCGGTTAGCGACGTCATGCAATCCGTGATCGTGATTGCCAAACACAGCAAATACACCCAGCGGCGCGCGTAACTGACTTAGCGGCGCGAGCAATTTTGCCAGCGTGTCGCTGCGATGTGGATGTCCGTAAAAATCGCCACCAAACAAAATCAGATCGGGCTGTTGCGCATTGATGAGATCAACGACCTTTTGCGCCCATGCTGCGCGCTTAAAGCGCCCAACGTGCAAATCAGAAAAAAACACCACGCGCGTTTGTGTATTTTGTGAATCGAGCTGCAGGCGCGTGACACGCAAACGATAAGGCGCGATATAGCGCGCATATACGCCGACACTCGCTGCAAGCACGATTAGCAGCGATAACGTGGCTAGATCGAGGCGTTTTTGTGCAATGACAACTGCGCCTGCCGCGAGCGCCATTATCAAAATCGGCAGTGACGCAAGAAAAACAAAATCTACTAACCGCTCGACAGTCGGATAAATCACGTCGGTGACGAGCCAGTGCGGGCGATGCGACGAGTCTCGATGTGACACGACAAACAATGCTAACTCATGAACTCTGACGCACGATTAAATGAGGTTGCAACAACAATGAATGTGTGCGCGCATCTTTGCCTTCGCGTCGCGCCTCGTGTGCGCGCCACAGCTCTCGCACACCGAGCTGACCTAGCTCAACCAAATCATGGTGAACGGTCGTCAATGCAGGGCTGAAAAATGCAGACTCGGGGCTATTGTCGAATCCAGCTACAGCGAGATCGCGCGGCACACGTCGTCCAAGCTGTGTGGCAGCTTTGATGACACCGAGCGCGATCTGATCGTTGGCGGCAAAAATGGCATCTATCTTTGGATTTTGTTTGATTAGTGCGAGTGTTGCATTAAAGCCGCTTTGCGCGCTCCAATCACCGTCGGCAAGCAACGAATCACCAATAGATCTGCCTGCCGCAACAAGTGCATCTTGCCAGCCTAGCTTGCGTTGTTGAGCCGACCACAAAGGTTTGAGACCGGCGATATGTGCAATATGTTTGTAGCCGCGTTCTATGAGATGTTCGGTTGCTAGCCGCGCGCCAAAGCGATTGTCTACACTAATGACGCTTGAATTGCGATCAGCGCGCATGCTGAGAAATACGATGGCGGTGTGGGGCGCAATTTGTGCATGAAAGGCGCGTTCGCGTGCACCGGTTAGCTCTGGGTACGCCCAGATCACGCCATCCACTTGCTGAGACAGTAAGTTGTGAGCGATACGTTCGTAGTCGTTTTTGCGAGTCTGGTCTACGATTTGTAGCATCACTTGCCAATGCAACTGTGTCGCCTGTAACTCTATGCCGCGCAACAATTGCGACGGGCCATAGTGTTGAAACCCACTCGCAACTACGCCAAATACACCGCTTCGTTGTGTGCTGAGGCTACGCGCAATGCCATTTGGAAAGTAGCGTAATTGATGAACGATTCTTTGCACGCGCACGCGCGTGTCCTTGGACACATCTGGATGCTCGTTGATTACCCGTGAAACGGTTTGCGCAGAAACCCTCGCTTTGCGGGCGACATCATGGATGGTGACACGTGAGATGGATGAAGTCGGATCGTTTTTTGCCATGTAGAAATTGTGAACGGTAACGGGATTTTACGACAATTTTAAGGATTGTGAGACGCATTCACGATATATAATTCTTGAGTAGAAACCCGAAAAGGTTTAAAAAGATTTCTATGGAGGTTAGAGTGAATACAAAAATTTTAAAGAAAGTAAGTTCACCGATTGCGTTGGCAGTTTTGTTGGCGGCATGTGCCCAACCAACATCTGCGCCTGCGCCCACAAGCGCACCGGCGGCGCCTACTGCGGCACCGGCACCGACCAAAGCACCTGAACCCACTAAGGCGCCTGAGCCAACCAAGGCTCCCGCTCCAGCCGCAGTGACCGTGCGATGGCGCACCCGCCCGGGTGATGCAGGTGAGCAAAAGGTTTATGAAGAGATCAATGCGTTGGTCAATCAAAAACTCGCCGATAAAAATATCAAGGCAGTATATGAAGCTGGCGTGAACCAAGGCTATTTTGAGAAGATTCAAACTGAGTTGGCTGCGGGCAACGCCCCGGATATTTTCTGGGTGGGCGGCGCAAATACAGCTGACTTTGTTGCGACGGGCAAGATCGCGGACATTAAGCCGTTTATTGACGCTGACAAGGACTTTAAGTTGGCGGACTTTTATCCCGGCGTTATCGCTGAGCTCACGCGCGATGGCAAGATCTATGGGTTGCCACGCGATATCTCAACGATGGCGGTGTATTACAACGCTGACCTGTTCAAAGCCGCAGGCTTGAAGACGCCCGCCGAACTCGCCAAAGATGGCAAGTGGGATTGGGCGGCATTGACCGAAGCCTCGCAAAAACTTACAGATGCCAAGAGCAAGCAGTATGGCGTAGCTTGGGGTGATTGGTGGGGACCAGATGGTTGGTTCCTGTTTAGCGCAGGTAGCGGTTTCTACAATGCAGACAAGACCGCTTGTGGCATGGACAATGCTGACACCGCCGAAGGCGCAAAAGCCGCGATGAATCTGAAGAAGTTTGCGCCCGAAGGTGATGCTGATGGCGAAGCTCTGTTCACGGGTGGCAAAGTAGGCATGCTGTGGAGCGGACGCTGGAGCACTCCGGGATTCCGCGCTGGAGCCAAATTTAACTGGGATGTCGCACCGATGCCAAAAGGCAAAGCCAACAGCACGTGGCTATTCTGGGGTCCATACCTCGTGAATAACAACGCGCAAACCAAAGCCAGTTGGGAAGTTTTGAAGGTGCTCACAAGCGCCGAAGTGACGGGCAAGGTCGCGGGGTTGGGCGCCAACATTCCGCCGCTTAAGTCACAAGCTGCGGTGGATGCATTCCTCAAGAGCACACCTCCTGCTAACAATCAAGCCTTCCTTGATGGCACGCAATATGCAGTCAATGAGGCGCCACTATGGAGTGGCAACTTTGGCAAGTTTAGCGATGCGCTCGGTAAGACTTGGGGTGATATGGTTGCTGGCAAAGTCAAGCCCGAAGAGTTTGGCAAGAAGGCTTGCGATGCCGCCGTTGCCGCGGGCGCATTCAAGAAATAGTATTAGTTTTTGATCGCCTGCGATCAAAGCACAAGTAAAAAAGACGGATTGTAAATTTACCTCACAATCCGTCTTTTTGTTGTATAACAGTTTGTATGAACACAAAAAAGTTACGAGACACCATTGATGGATATAGCATGTTAGCGCCAACGCTCGTAGGGCTTTTGGTGTTTTTTGCGTTTCCTTTGGTTTATTCGTTTTACCTGAGCTTTACAGACGCGAAGCTATTGCAACCGGCTAATGTGCCGGTGAAATATATTGGCTTTGAAAATTTTGCGTATGCATTTGGAAACGATACATTTAGAGAGGCGCTGGCAAACACGTTTTGGTTCTCGCTCTTTTCCATTTTGTTTAGCGTGGTTCCAGCATTGTTGCTGGCAGTGTTGCTCAATGAAAAAATCAAAGGGCAAAACTTCTTTCGCTCGCTGTATTTTGTGCCAGTAGTCGCCAGCGTGGTCGGCGTGTCGCTGGTGTGGCGTTTTTTGTTTAATAAAGACTTCGGCTGGATCAACATCGTCATTGAGTGGCTTGCTTATGGTCCGCTCAATTTGAGCCGCGTTGGCATCGAGCCTGTGTCGTGGCTTGGCAACGCAAAATATGCACTAACGGCGGTAGTCATCGTTTTTGTGTGGAAGACCATCGGATACAACATGGTCATCTTTATGGCGGGTTTGCAGGGCATCAATAAGCAACTGTATGAGGCCGCCAATATTGACGGGGCTAATCGCTGGCAAACACTGCTACGCGTGACTGTGCCGCTACTTTCGCCGACCACTTTTTTTGTTGTTGTCACTACGCTTATCAGTTGTTTACAGGTGTTTGACGTGCCTTATGCGCTTGGGTGGTCGCGCGGCAATCTTGCAGGACCAGCCGATAGTATGCTGACCAACGTCGCTCATCTATATCGTGAAGGATTCATCAACAACGCCTCAGGTTACTCTTCGGCGTTGGCTTGGATCTTGACCCTCATCATCTTTGTCATCACCGTTATTCAATTTCGCGTCAGCAACCGTTGGGTGAACTACGAATAAATATCTATCAAAGGTGAATCCAATATGGCACACTCTTTTTTGCGCACCCCTTTTGAAAAGTTTTTAGCCTATGTGTTACTCATTTTCATTGCGCTTGTGATGGTCTTTCCATTCGTCTATATGTTTACATCGGCGATCAAACCGCACGATGAGATCGTCCAAATTCCCCCCACGCTCTTTCCAAACGGCGCATGGCGTTGGTCGAATTTCACAGAGCTATTTACCGCGCTGCAAAATGTGCGTATCGGCTCACAGCTATTTAACTCAGCTCTTGTCACCGTTGTCGTTGCGGCAGGCTGGGTGCTGACCAGTGTCTTGGCAGGTTATGCTTTTGCGCGCATCCCATTTCCGGGCGCAGGTCTTGTATTTAGCGCATATCTCGGCACGCTCATGGTTCCATTCGCCGTGCTGATGGTGCCACTCTACTTTTTGATGTCGTGGCTTGGTTGGCTCAAAGATTATGCCGGCAATATGGCGGCGCTAACGGTGCCGTGGTTGTTTACCGCCTATGGCACATTTTTGCTGCGCCAAGCCTTTATGAGCCTGCCGCGCGAACTCGAAGAAGCCGCACTCATAGATGGAACAAACCGATGGGGCGCACTATTTAAGGTGTATGTGCCTTTGGTTGGACCTGCTATCGCTACGCTCGCCACCATCGCATTTTTATATGCATGGAATAGCTTTCAATGGCCTCTCGTCGTCGTCAATAAACCCGAAAATGGCGTCATTACGCTTGGCTTGGCGCAAATCAACCTGCTCTATGGCGGCACGCGTCTCGATCTTGTGATGGCAGCTTCGGTCATGGCAGTTTTGCCGACACTTGTCACCTACTTGCTTGCGCAGCGTTACTTTATCGAAGGAGTTGCCACCAGCGGTATGGGCGGACGCTAGATGAGACAATTTTCATTGCAAAAAAACTCCCCAAGTACAATCTAAGCAATGATTTTGGTTACTGGCGCGACAGGTTGTATCGGTCGCGCTGTTGTTAGTCGTCTCACCTCGTCGGGACATGCGGTCAAATGCTTGTGGCGTTGGAATCATGAGCGCCCTGCGCCGCGCCGTGTCTCGATCATGGGCGGCGATGTGCGCAATGTTGATTCTCTCATCGAAGCCATGACGGAAGGCGGCGACGTTGATGCGGTTGTGCATCTGGCTTCCATTCGCCGTGAGAATGGCGCTGACACCTACGAAGACATCAACATCAACGGCACGCGCAATGTGATCGAAGCCTGTAAACGCTCAAAAGTCAGCCGCTTAATTACCGTGAGCTGCCTCGGCGCTGAGGGTCGCTCACCGTATCCGCTCCTGCGCAGCATCGGCAAAACCGAAGAAGCCGTGCGCAACAGCGGTCTCAACTTTACCGTGCTTAAATCAGCCGTTGTGTATGGCGAGGGCGACTGGCTGACCTCTTGGATGAAGGGCATCATCAGCGATATGCCACTCGTCATGCCACTGCCGCACCGCGGTGAGACAAAGATTCAACCGATCTGGGTCGGTGATCTCGCGGCGTGTATAGATCGCTGCATCAGCACACGCTCGACCTATCGTCAGATTGTGCCAGTCGGCGGACCGCAAGCCATCACCTTGCTCGACATCGCCAACCTCACCATGAAAGCGTGTGAGAAGCAGCGCCGAATTGTGCGCGTGCCGACGCGATTTACCAATCAAGTTGCAAACCTGCTCACACGTTGCCGCCACGCGCTGACTGAGCCTGAGATAGACGCGCTCAGCTACAACCGCACCACTGAGATCGGCGGCGTGCATCGCGTGTTTGGTTTTGTGCCAGCCAAGATGCAAACCAAGCTCGGTTATCTCAGCCCTCACTTTGAGCCTGCGCCGCTGCCGGTGCGCTTTAATCGCGCTTAACATTTCCAGTTACACTCGTGGCGCATGTCAATCGCATGGCTGATCGCCGCATTACTCGCCTGTGTCTGTGTCGCGCTGGCGTGGTTGTATCGCCGCGAGACGCGTGATCTGGCTGAATCGGAACTGCACGGGCGCGAATTGCGCGAGCAAGTCAATCAACTTACGGTGCGCGCTGCCGACACTGAGCGCGCGCTCGATGCAATTGCAAACGCGGCGACTGATCCATTGTTGTTTGTTGATCGTCGCAATCGCATTCTCTATAGCAATCCCGCCGCGCAACATCTGAGCGCCGAATGTGCACCCGGTCACACCTTGATTGAGGCGTTTCGTGCGCATGAGTTTGATGCGTGGGCGAGCCAAGTCTCTGAGTCACCAAACTCAACTGACACACAATTCTTTTTTCAGGGACGTCTGTATGCGGTGCATGCGCATATCTTTGCGGACACGATGGCGTTGGCGCTGCGCGATGTCAGCGAGCTACAACGGCTCGGACGCGCGCGGCGCGACTTTGTGGCGAATCTGTCGCATGAGTTGCGTACGCCGTTGACCGCCATACGTTTGCTGATTGACACGTTGCGCTCGGGCGCCATTCAACCCGATCAGCGTGACCAACTGCTCTCTCAAATGGTGACGCAGACCGACGCGCTGACGCAGATCGCGCAAGAGATGTATGACCTCTCGTTGATCGAGTCGGGGCGTATGCCAATGCGACTCGTAGAGACCGATGTGTCGGCGTTGGCGCAACAAGTTGTCGAGCGATTTGCGCCGCAGGCTGACAATGCGCACCTCGCGCTCATCAACGCTATCGCGCCAAACACACGCGCTCTCATAGATACTGAGCAGATCAAACGCGTGCTATCGAATCTCGTTCACAACGCGATCAAATTTACAGCGCGCGGCGAGATCAAGCTCAGCGCATCTGTGCAAGGCGACTATCTGCATATCGAGGTCAGCGATACGGGCGAGGGCATTCCGAGCGATGAGCAAGCGCGTATCTTCGAACGGTTTTATAAAGTGGATCGCGCGCGCGGTCAGCGCGGCACCGGGCTTGGCTTAGCCATCGCCAAACATATCGTCGAGGCGCACGGCGGCCGCATCGGCGTACGCAGCACGCTTGGCAAAGGCTCGACGTTTTATTTTCAAGTTCCAATGTAGTTCGGAGTTCAGAGTGCGTAGTTCAAAGAAATAATTCCGAACTTCCTGCTCTGAGCTCTGAACTAAATCACGGCCGCTCCCACTGAAATTCGCCGTTGTATTTGAAGACGTGTGTGCATTGCGCGTCTTTGACGGGGATAAATTTATGCTCCATCGCCAACTTTTTGGTATCCACAAACGTGAGCAGCATATCTACTTTGCCGTCATTGAGCGGGCTATCGCCGACGAATCGAAACTCATTTGGCGCGGATTTTTTGAATACGTAGGTGGTTTGTTGATTTTTCCAACTCAGTGAGCCGTCGCTCTCAGGCGTAATTTGCACGGGTCCATACGCCGGCAAAATTGGCGCGCCGCTACATGCACCTTGCATCGTGTTTGTGCCGATGACGGTGTTCCACACAGTGCGCACCTTTGGCACAAAGTCTTGCGTTGATGCGGCGTTGTTTTGTGCGGGCACGGTAGTGGCTTGGGGAATTTGTGTAGGGGCGGGCGCGACAGTCGGCGCAGGCGCAGCCGTTGGTGTGGCAGCGCTGCCGCACGCGGCGAGAGCGCCAATTGCCACAAAGCTCAGCAACAAATTGTAAAATCGAAACGACATGAGCCGAAGTATAAAAGCCGCGCTGCTGGCGGCAATAATTTGCGCGGGTTTCTACGCCCCGCGTGCCACATTTGCATCAACCAACGTCGCGCTGCCGATGACGGGCTGCCCACCGCTCGGCAACGAAATCGCGCAAGTGATGGTGGATGTAGATGGCACATTTGCGCGCAGTGCGCCGAGTTGGGACGCGCCGACGCTATCGCGCGTGCTTAAATTTCAGTGTTTTTATGCGGTGGCTCGCGCGCCACAAACCGGCTTTTTGTTGGTGCGTGATGGCCAAAATAAACTGTGGCTGCCCGGCACTGATGTGAATTGGCGCGGCGACCTCGAAAAGCTGCCGCTGAGCGATGAAAAGATTGGTTCATCGGCCGGAGTGCGCATTCCAAAAGGCATCC
>CAZVQE010000092.1:3503-8324 GCA_964628875.1 uncultured Anaerolineae bacterium | reverse complement strand
GTGCCGCTCAACAGACTGACGGGCACGCCGATCACGCAGCAGCTCAACGCTGTCACACAATTTGAGATGACCCATCTTGAGGCAATTGGTCTGCTCAAGATGGACTATCTTGGTTTGGCGACACTCACCATCATCCGCAAAGCGTGTGAGCTGATCGAGCGACGCCACAACAAGCGCTTTACGCTCGACGACATTCCGATTCATCATCCATCTATCTACAAGATGCTCAGTCGCGGCGATGTCGCGGGCGTGTTTCAGGTGGAAGGTTCGGGCATGAAGAAACTGATGGCAGATATGCAACCGCAGCGATATGAGAATATCGTCGCGGCGGTATCGCTGTTTCGTCCGGGACCGATGGAGTACATCCCAAGCTACAACCGCCGTCTGCATGGCGATGAGGAAGTGCAATATCATCATCCTGATCTTGCGCCCGCGCTAGAGGAGACCTACGGCATCATTGTGTACCAAGAGCAGATCATGCGCGTGGCACGCGACTTTGCGGGCTACAGCATGGGCGAGGCAGATACCATTCGCAAAGCCGTCTCCAAAAAGGTCAAAGAGCAGCTCGACAAACACAAAACCAAATTCCGCGAAGGCGCGATGAGCAAGGGCTACGATGGCGAGATCGCTGACAAGATTTGGACTGATATTGAGTTCTTTGCGCGCTACGGATTTAATAAATCGCACGCCGCCATCTATGCCAGCCTGACCTGTCAGACGGCGTATCTCAAAGCCAACTATCCAATCGAATACTTTACGGCGTTGATGACGGTGCAAGCGGGCGACGTGGACAAAATCTCGATGCTGATCGCCGATGCGCGCGCGCATGGCATCGAGGTGTTGCCGCCGAGTGTCAATCACAGCGGCTCAGATTTTGCGATCCAAGATAGCGCCCCAAAATCTGCGATTCGGTTTGGCATGATGGCGATCAAAGGCGTCGGCACGGGTCCCATTGACGCGATCTTGCAGGCGCGCACCGATCAACCATTTAAGTCGTTGGATGATTTTTGTCGGCGCGTGGATATGGCGCAAATGAATAAGCGCGCGCTCGAGAGCCTCGTCAAAGTTGGCGCATTTGATGAATTTGGCGCGCGCCATCAGTTGCTCGCCGTGCTGGATCAGATGATTGGCATCGCCAACGTTGAGCGCAAAGCCGCCGAAAAAGGGCAAAGTATGTTGTTTGGCATGTTTGGCGCGCCTGACGATGATGCGCCGCAAATCGTGCTGCCCAAGAATGTCAAAGAAGTGCCGCGCCGCGAGATGCTGAGTTGGGAGAAAGAATTGATCGGCACGTATGTCAGCGAGCATCCGCTGAGTGCGACGATGGCGACATTGCAAGCGGCGCTGACGCACACCGCATCGCAGCTCACCGAAGAAGCGCATTTGCAGAGTGTCGTCGTCGCGGGCGTAGTGATGGGCGTGCGTCCGCATGTGAGCAAAGCCGGCAAGCCGATGGGCTTTGCTGAAATCGAAGACGTGACCGGCAGAATCGAACTCGTGATCTTTCCAAAGACGTGGGAGAAATGTCAAGATGTGTTGCAGCCCGATCATGTCGTGGTTGTATTTGGCAAAGCCGAGGTGCGCGAAGGGCGCAATGCGCAAGTGCTCGCGGATAAGATCAGTGACTCAGTCAGCATCGCGCGCTCGGCTGATGCGCCCGCGCCACAACAAAAATTTGTCGAGATAGCCGATGCGCCGACAGCCACTGCACCGATTGAGGAGGTCTTTGTGAATGAGGTTGTGGATGCGCCCGAAGAGCCGCCCGATTTTTGGCAGCCCGAGCCAGATACGACTCCCATTCTCAAAGCAAATGTGCCGCCCGCTCAACCTGAGCCACCCAAGCCCGTCGAGTACGCCGTCAAAAAAATCGATGATGCGCCGCGCCAAGTGCGTGAGAGCAAGCCAGTTTATTTTGCGGCGAATGGCGCGCGCGGCGAGCCGACTAAAGCCGCGAATCAACTGTTGCGTGTGGTGATTCGTCGCAGCGGCAACGCCAACACCGATATCGAGCGCATGGAAGCCGTGTGCGCCAAGTTGCGTGAATTCAAAGGACAACAGCGGTTTTGTTTGCAATTGCGCAATGGCGGCAAAGATCAAGTTATTGATTTTCCAAATGACACAACGCTCGACTGCGACGAGCTGCGCCTACAACTCAAGCAGATTGGCGCCGAGTGTGTTGTCTAAAACATTCGCGCATGAGCGCCCAGCCGAACGCTGAGCCTGCCGAAGCGCACTCAATTTGCCAAGCTCAAAAAACGACATCCGTCAAATCATGCCCGAAAATTTTCATACACAACTGACGCACGACGGCGAAATTGTGTGCAACACCTACTACGGCGGCACAAAGACGATGCTGCGCAGTCAGTTGATTTTTCGTCCATCGTCCTATGCGATTGTGTTGCACGAGAATCACGTTTTAGTCGTGCGCAATCGGCGCACCGAGCAGCTTTATTTTCCGGGCGGCGGCGTCGAGCTCGGCGAACCAATCGAACGAGCCGCCGAGCGCGAGGTGCGCGAAGAAACGGGTTTGCAAGTGCGCAGCGTTGGCTTGGCGCACTTTGAAGAAAACTTTTTTTACTATGATCCGGACGACATGGCGGGGCATTGTTTGTTGTTTTATTTTGAGTGCATCGCCCTGACGCATTCGCTGTCACAACAAGATGAGCTTATTGATGGCGAGGCAGCTCGCGCGTTGTGGCTGCCGTTGAGTGAATTAGATGTCTCGCGTTTTATCACTTCTGCGCGCGGCGCGGTGCAATGGCTGATGCACAAGAAATCCGCTACAGCTTAGTTGAGCGCGATTATTTTTTAGCCACCATCGTGCGTAGCGCTTCGGTCAGCACGCGCACCGCGCGCTCAAACTCGGCTACTTCCACGTGTTCAATCGGAGTGTGATCGAGTGTCGAGTCGCCCGGTCCATAGGCAATCGTCGGGCAGCGCCACAGCGGCGCGACCACGTTCCAGTCGCTTGTGCCGGTCTTTTCGTAAAACACAGGGCGCACGCCCTCGCCGCGAATGGCGCCGAGAAAGGCGTAAACCAACGGCGTATGTTTGTCTGATTTCACGGCGGGCTCATTGCCGCGAAAAGTAATGCTGCAAGCGTTTTTGTCGAGCGTGCTGCTACGGCGCAGCGCGTCAAATTCATCATTGATGCGTTGTTGCAACATCTGCGGCGTGATCTCAAGTGGCAAACGAAATCCCATAAACAAGTCGCACCATTCACGCAAGCCATCGTCGCCGCTCTGAATGTCGCGCAGCTTTGGAATCAAAATGTCAAACGCTTTTGATTTACCGCCGTTATACATCTGCGCCATGACATCTACGGTGTTCCAGAGCTTCACCGCATATTCACTCGGGTTTGGACCCGGACGTGATGTGTGTTGCGAGCCTTGCTCAAAATGCGCCTCGACCAGCAAGCGCCCTTTGTAGCCAAGCGTGATGCCTTCGCTGCCACTCGGCTCGCCAATGATGCACATCTCGGGTGTGTATTGGGTCATGGCGTAGCGCGCGCCTTTGGCATACGCTGATTCTTCGCCGGTCGCGCCGATGGTGACGATCTGCCAATCATCGAGCAAGCTCGACTCTCGTGCAAGCTGTGACGCCGCGAGGATAAACGCGCACAATGGACCCTTGGCATCCACCGAGCCGCGCCCGTAGAGCGACCGATTCCCCTGCTCATTGAGCTCGTAGCGCACAGGCACATCGCCCGCGACCGTGTCAATGTGTCCCAAAAAAACGAGTTGGCGTTTGCCGTTGCCGATGATGCCGACGGCGTTGTCAGCCTCGTCCACAAACGCGCGATGAAACCCGCGTTTGCGCATCTCGCGCACCAAAAAGTGCGACACTTCTTGTTCTTGTCCGCTGAGTGATTTGATACGGACGCATTGCTCTAGGAGTTCGATCATCGTGTTTTTATTCGGCGCAGAGTTAGGATTCTCGTCATTCTGAGAAGCAAAGCGACGAAGAATCTCTGGAGCCAATCACCACACGTGATTGAAATTTTAGGGATTCTTCGCTTCCTTTGGTCGCTCAGAATGACAGTTTATCTACGTTTATTTTGTGCAAATGAATTTATCCAGCGCATCAGACGCATAAATTTGCCGTTCTCATACGCGCGTATTGTGGCGCGCGCGGCATCGAGTTGATGTCGCAGTGCGCCGTCGTTTGTGTCTTGTTGAATGGCGCTCGCAGCATTTAATTGCTCGCGCGTTTGATTGAGCGCTTTGCGCAGGTCGGCGTTTTCGCGCGCGAGCCGCGCATAGCCGCGCTCATAGTTGCGTGCGACTCGTGCCAACGGCTCACTCGATTTGCGATAGCGCACCGCCCATGGCGTGATAAACGATGCATCAAAATCTACGTCGCGATAAAAACCATGCCGCGCAAATAGCTCCGCCCACACCTCGGACGGTTGCACATTGATGTGTGATGCCTCAGCATAGTCGTCACTGCTCGACGAAAACAAAACATCGTCCGTGTGTGTGCAAAAGTTGGCGATAGCGCGCTCGGCGTCGGCTTTTGGCATGTGTTCGAGCACTTCGATGCAGGTGATGAGGTCATAGCGCGCGTCAAATGGCTCGGCGATTGAGCCGACGCGCACATAGGATTTGATGCTCGCGTGCGCCTGCGCGATGGCGTAATCGGAGATGTCTATGCCACGCGCGTCCACACCCCGCGCGCGCAATTGCTCAACCAAAAAGCCCATGGCGCAACCCGCATCGAGCGCTGTGCGTGGCGCGATGTCGGCGATGATGCGATCTGCGATGCCGCCAAAAAAATTTAGCCAATGCGCATTGCGCTCATACGGCGCGCCGCAGCCGTGTG
>CAZVQE010000092.1:0-3403 GCA_964628875.1 uncultured Anaerolineae bacterium | reverse complement strand
ACAGAGTCGGCGCGCTTGATCAGCGCACGCAACGTCTGAATAATCGCTTCTGTGCGGCAATCGTTAATCATGCGTTCGAGCTGATGTCCGACATTGCCGTCGAGATGCAAGGCTGTGGCGTAGCGCGGCATGGTGGTGAGTACGACGGCGCTGCTGCCGCGTTGCTGCACGGCGTCAATCAAGCGTCTGCGGTTTTGCGCCGCCTCTGCTGAATCAGCGGGCGCTTTTGTGCTGGCGAGCGCCAATTTATCAATACGCTGAGTCTGACCCTGAGCCAAGAGCAAACGCCATAGCGCAAACGCAACATAGCCACCCATAGATAGTCCAACTGTCACGGCTCGATTCACCGCCAGATGATCCATAAGCGCTAACACATCTTGCGCCATCAACTCCATCGAGTTTTCGCCGCGATAGTCGCTGCGCCCGTGACCGCGCAGGTCGGGCGCGATGCAGCGATAGCTCATGCTGAGCTGCTCAATCTGCGCGCGCCACTGGCGATGATCGAGCGGAAAGCCATGCAAAAAAATAATCGCGGAGGCAGTGCGCGGACCGACATCTTGATAATGCAATTTGAACCCATTGATGTCAGTCGTTTGTAGGTCGCTCATGATGCTGATTGTAGCGAATGGCACTAGCAATGTCACTGATTTTGCTGGCGTGGCGCAACCCTCGCGCCCAAATGAATACAATAGGTCTCCGCGCCTTTGTGCGCGAATGGAGCATGGAGCAAAAAGAAAAACCGCTGTCGCCCGATTTATACGATGAAGAGTATTTCTTGCATGCGTGTGAGGGATATGAAGAGTTTGTGCAGTCGGACGGCGAAAATTTATCGCGACGCTTGACGGAGGCATTTAAGGTGGCAAACGTAACGCCACACATGCGCGTGCTTGATCTCGGCTGTGGTCGCGGCGAGATCGTGCGCAGAGTTGCACGATTGGGCGCAGTGTGCTTTGGGGTGGATTATGCGCCCGTTGCGTTGCGATTATCAAAGCAAATCTTGCGAAATGAGCCGGGCGTGCATGATGTGATGCGCGCGGACGCAAAGCTGTTGCCATTTGCAGATAACTCATATGACCGTGTGTTGATGTTTGACGTGGTTGAGCATTTGCATCCTTGGGAATTGGACGCGTGCTTGAGTGACGTACGACGCGTGCTGAAAGTTGGCGGGCAGATCATCATTCACACTGCACCTAATCGCTGGTACGACGCATACGCGTATCCGGTGGTGCGGCGCGTGCGCGCGCTGATGGGCGAAGGCGGCAAATATCCAGCCAACCCGCGCGCGCTCAACGTCGAAGTGAATACGGAAGTGCATGTCAATGAGCAAGACCTGTTGCGTATGCGACGTTATCTCAATCGGGCAAATTTTCGCGCGATCAAGGTGTGGCTTGACACGCCTCCACAAAATCGAAATGAAGGTGCGGTGCTGTCTACATTGCGTAATGTGGCATTTCGTTGGCGACCGTTCTCGTGGTTTTTTCAACGCGAGGTATTTGCGGTCGGCACCAAAAACTAGATTTTTTTTATGAAAGATAAAAATGCACAACGCCGACAAAAGATTTTTTACGTGGTTGTTTTGTTTGTGATCGTGTCCATGTTGTTGAGCAGCGTATTTTCGGCGGCGCTCACCTCGGCGCCGCGATGAGGTTCGCTGCTCGTCGCCATCGCCTTGTTTCGGCGCGGCAAGAAAAAGTTGAACACCAATTCATAGAGCGCGCCAATAGTCGGCACGCTAAAGAGCAGCCCCCAAAAGCCAAATAGCTGTACGCCGATGGTCGTCGAGAGTAAACCCAGCAAGCCCGGCACACCGACTGCGTCCTTCATGATGCGCGGTGTAATGACATATCCGTTTAATACATTTTCAGTGATGAGGATGCCTAGCACCCACAATGTTGCGCTAGGTTGAAAGAGTAATGTCACCAGTGTGATTGTCGTGATGCCGATCGGTGCGCCAACCAATGGGATTAAACTCAAAAGGAAATACATCGTTCCGAGCGCAAGAGCGAAATTTACCTGAAATACCGAAAGCACAATCGTCGCCACGATGCCCTCTATTGAAGCCGCAAAAAGCATGCCGCGCATGTAGCCGCTAAATGCGCGCCCCACAGCGCTCATGGCTGCGCGGGTTGTCTCGTGTGCCCGCGTCGGCAGCAGCAAAAAAAATTGGCGCTCGAGCGACTTGCCATCCATGGTCATATAAAGGCTCAACACGATAGCCAGCAATAATTGCCCTAAAAATGAAGCCGTGCCAGTCGCAACTGCTAGGGCTTGTTGCGCTACGGTCGTGGCGATACGTTGCACTTGTCCAGCAAAGTCCGATGAATTCACAATTTGTGTGATGGCTTCCGGATTGATTCCTAAACGACGCGCGATGTCAGACCATAGCGCTGCTATCCACGTTGGAAGCTGAGCATAAATCTCTGGAGCGCTCGCAAGTAGATCGCTTATTTGCGGCAAGATAGTCGTGACCAAAATCGTGACGATGCCAACGATGATGATGAGCAAAAGTAAATAAGCTACCGCAATGGCTAAACCCGTAGGCAATTTCAGCAAAGCAAGTCGCTGCGCATTTTTTACACCGTAGTGCGTGTGAATTGACTGTATGGCGCGCGCAGACAATAACCCTCGCGAAAGGCGTTGAATCAACGGACGCACCACCACCGAAATAAACCACGCGCCCGCCAAAATGGACACGATGTTGCCGAGTTGTCGTCCAAATGCCCATACTTGCTCGACAATGAATAGAACTAATGCAATGCTGATGAGCGTAAGTGTAATTTTGGCAAGACGTGAATTTGACACGCCTTTTTTTACCACAGATTTGTGTGCGTTATGCTTGTTGAATGGAGCTTTGGAAAACCGAGAGTCGCCGCAACATCGTGCATATGCCGCCGTTTTTGGATGTCGAACTGCACCACGTGACATTGCCAAGTGGCAAACAAATTGACGACTGGACATGGGTCATCACGCCAGATTACATCAACGTAGTCGCCGAGACGCGCGAAGGCAAATTTATCGTTTTTAGACAGACCAAGTACGCCGCAGATGGCATTACGCTTGCGCCAGTGGGCGGCTATCTCAACGCGGGCGAGGACGCACTCACCGCCGCGCAACGTGAATTGCGTGAGGAAGCGGGCTATCAGGCTGACGAGTGGATCGCGCTCGGCAAATATGCAGTAGATGGCAATCGCGGCTGTGGCAATGCCAACTTGTTTTATGCGCGTGGTGCGCATTTTGTCGGCAAATCGGTGTCCGATGATCTCGAAGAACAAGAGATGCTGTTGCTCACACGCGACCAATTAAATACTGCGCTCAGCAGTGGCGAATTCAAAATTTTGGCGTGGTCTACCAACGTGGCGCTGGCGCTGCTCTATGGCAACCGCATCGCACCGCGGTAACCACC
>CAZVQE010000091.1:0-8369 GCA_964628875.1 uncultured Anaerolineae bacterium | reverse complement strand
CTATTCGATTAATTTTGGGGGGCTGGCTGGAATGAACTGCACCGATGACAGCACAAACGCGCCTTGAAACAGCCGCGCCACAAACGTGTAAGGCAAATGTCGCGGCGCCTTGCGGATCAATTGCGCCAGCCAAAACGCGCTGACCGCGATAAATGGAGTCGCCAACACTTGCAAGATTTGCGCCAGCGACGCGCGCGCAAAATAGATCGTCTCGCTAGCGCCCAATGCTGTAAATCCAGCACACAGCATGAACGGCAGCCGCTCATCGGGCGCGACACTTTTGCGTGCGGCGATCCATAGCAAATACATCGAAGCGATGTTGGCGGCAATCAATACAGCCCACGAGTCCCACGCGCGTACCGGATATGCAAATGCATCTTCGCCATTGGCAGGCGTGCCAAACGAAAAGTTGTAACCAAGATAAGACATCCAATCTGGCAGCCGTCCGGTCATCAACCAAGCAAACAACGCATAGCCAAATTGAAAAATAACTATAGAGACGATAGCGGCAAGACCATGCAGAGCCAGCGTTTTGAGAATGGCTTTGGGCGCGTTATGAGTCGCCAGCGCCACAAATAGCTCCATCGCCAGCCACGCCGACATCACATAGATAAAAGTCACGATGCTCCACAATGACGCGACGCCAATAAGCGCGATATTTGCCGCACGCAGCACACGCCGGATGTTTTGATTTGCACCTTGCCCTAACGCCACAAATAGCAACAGCGCAATTGGCAAGCCATAGCGCAATGGGCTGTGGCTTGGAAAAATAACGATGCCGGTGTCGCCAAAATTTTGAAATGTTGAAAAGAATGCATCGTAAACAAACGCCACTGTGCGAAATGCCACAAATATCGTCACGCCAAACGCAAACAGCGTCGAGCGCAACATGCGCGTCAGCACAACATACAACGCCGCAAAACTTAACACATACAGCAACATCACGATCAGGGTCAGACTAGCGGGTGTGATCGGCAACCAACGTGTCGCAAAAATCGCTGCCAAAAAATAACTCGGTCCAACGCCGTAAATATTCATCGTGTCCACCAGCGGCACCTTGCCCCACAAGACATCATTGGCAACAGCAAGAAACGAGCTACTGTGAAAAACATCCGTTGGCAACATCGGGTTGATAACGATAAGCAGCAACAATGGCACGGCGACCAAGCTCAGTGTGATGCGCAACCATCGCGCAGGTTCACGCAACAAAGGCGCAAAAAAATTGGGCAGCGCCGCGCCGACTACGCCAAACGCCAGCATCCACTGCGCGTGATAATCCTTAAACTGCGAGAGCGCGATGGCAAAGCCAATCAGTGCGATGATTTGCGCGCGCGTGTGTTGTTGAATGGAACTCGCAGCGCGCCTCAGCGCAATGCTAGACACAAATAACGCGGCGAGCATGAGCGCCATTCCACTCAAGACGATGATCTCGGCGCGCGACGGCAACACACGCAAAGCCAACACCACCGCGACGATCACAAACGAATTAAGGCTCAGCAAGAGCGGCACGGGCGCGCGCAACCGCCGTGCGAGTTGCATGAGTGCGTAGCCGCCTATGGGCAACAGCACCCACGTCAGCACATAGCCTAGAAACTCATCGCGCTCGTTGATTTTGCCGTCTACAAAGAGCCATGCAAAGAGCGCCATTCCACACAGCGCCGCATAGCTACACGCCAATAAAAAATCGCTCGGTGCGTCCGACAGCCTCGATGAAGGTTTCACTTTTGCGCGATGAGATACAAGTTGCCGAGCGGCACCGACATCTGCGTTGCGCCTACAGATGAGCGATTGAGCCAATTGAGTGCGGGCTGTTTAATGGCGCTTGGCAGTGGCAAGAGGTGCGTCAAGTAGCGCAACTCATAACGATTGATGACGCTGTCCACGCGTCGCACCGCAAAGCCCGCCTGCTCAAAAATCACACGCATCGTGCGCGGGCTATACAGATATGTGTGTTCGATATCAATAATCGGGCTGCGCTCGCGCATCAACTTCGCCGAAACTGCCTCAACATTGTGATTGAGGCATAGCATCAGTCCGCCCGGCTTTAGCACGCGGTGACACTCGCGCAACAGCTCCGCAGGATCAAGCAAATGATCAAACACATGAAAGATGCACACGACATCAAAACTCTCGGGCACAAATACACCCGGCAACATCAGCCCTTGTTTGATGCTCGCGCGCACGGACACATCGGCTTTGGCAATCGCATCTGAGCTAGGCTCGATGCCCGTGACTTGCGCGTAGCCTTGCGACAGCGCCTCTTGGAGCAGAAAACCGTTGCCACAACCGATCTCCATCAGATGGCTCTTGTTTACGCCAAATGGCTCAAGCTCACGCAGATAACGTCCGTAGGTCGCGCGCAAGCAGTCCAATTCACCGCCATAGGTCATGACACTGCGCTCATATAGCGTAGCAATCAGAGATGGGTCGGCGATCGGGTCTGAGCGCACCAAGCCGCACTTATTGCATCGCACCATGCGATAGTGAATACGATCAGGCAACCGTCGCGCCGAGAAGGCTTGTGGATTGAGGTCGTCGGGGCTAAGGGTAGCCGGATACAGCTCGGTTGCGTTGCCAGTTGTGTTGCAAATGGCGCATCGCGTCTCGTGCAATTCGATGCTCATGTGTGTATTCATGATACACGGTTATGAGAGAATACTCGCGTAATCTGTGATATGTCAGCGCAAGTCTCAGCACAGGCGATCCGCCGCATCATCATCCAACAATCCAAACGCGCCAATGTCGGGCACATTGGTTCGTCTTTGTCCGTTGCAGACTTGATAGCAGCGCTCTATGGCGGCGCGGCAAATATCCATTCACCGGATGACCCTGAGCGTGACCGACTCGTGCTATCAAAAGGTCACGCAGTATTGGCGGTGTACGCAGCGCTGCACCTGCGCGGCTGGATCAGCACGGCGCAACTCAACACTTACTGTGGCAACGGCACCACGCTCGGCGTGCATCCGGAGCATGTCGTGCCGGGTATCGAGGTGTGCACCGGCTCACTCGGACAGGGTATCAGCTATGCAGGTGGAATGGCGCTCGCCGCACGCCTACAACAATCTTCGCGTCGTGTATTTGCTCTACTCAGCGACGCCGAATGCAACGAAGGTGTTGTGTGGGAAGCCGCGCAATTTGCTGCGCACCACAAGCTATCAAATCTCATTGCGTTGATTGATCTCAATGGTCAACAAGCGCTCGGCTACACGCGCGAAGTGTTGAATTGCGACTCGATGATGGCGCGCTGGCGTGCGTTTGGCTGGCATGCACAGGAGATTGACGGTCACGACGTTGGCGCGATCACGAGCGCCATTCAACAGATCGACACACATGACGGCGCGCCGCACGCACTTGTCGCACGCACGACCTTTGGCAAGGGCGTGAGCTACATGCACAATCAAATCAAGTGGCATTATCTGCCGATGGACGACGCGCTATACGCGCAGGCGCTGCAGGAGCTAGGCAACGGGAGTCAGGAGTCAGCCACTGGCAACTTGGTGCTGGGAGCTGGGAACTGAATTATGCGCGGCACATTTATCAAGACCCTCGCTGATCTGGCTGAGCGCGACGCACGCATCGTGCTTGTTGTCGGCGATCTTGGCTTTATGGCGGTCGAGCCATTTTCACAGCGTTTTCCGCAGCGTTTTTTTAATGCGGGCGTCGCCGAGCAAAACATGATCGGACTGGCGACAGGTCTCGCGCGCGAAGGCTTCTTGCCGTTTGCCTATTCGATTGTGCCATTTGCGGCGTTGCGCCCGTATGAGTTTATCCGCAATGGCGCGGTCGCGCACAACCTACAGGTGCGCATCGTTGGCGTCGGCGCGGGCGTGGACTACGGCACAAACGGATTGACGCACTACGGCATTGATGATGTCGGCGCGCTGCGCACGCAACCTAACCTGCATATTTATTCGCCCGCCGACGCGGCACAGACAAATGCGATTTTGCGGCAGACGTTTGATGTAACAGCGCCTATTTACTATCGGCTTGGCAAAGATGATCGCCTCGTCGTCGGTGGTCTAGATGGCGCGTTTGTGCGCGATCAGATTCAGCCGGTGAATGGCTCTGTGACAAACGGCGATGTGTTGCTTTTGACGATGGGCAGCGTCGCTACTGAGGCTGTCGCCGCGAAGCAACAACTGCAAGCGCGTGGCGTGGCTGCGGCGTGCGCCGTCGTTGCGCAGATCAGCCCCGCGCCCGCCGACGCACTCGCGCGCATGATGCGTGGCTTTAAGCGCGTGGTGACCGTTGAGGCGCACTATGCCGTTGGTGGATTGGCGTCGCTCGTCAGCGAGGTCATTGCGGCAAATGGCATCGCCTGCCAGCTACGTCGCTGCGCAATCGAACATCTGACGGATGGCACAACCGGCAGCACCGCATTTTTGTATCAGCGCTATGGACTCGATGCGGATTCGATTGTGCGCGCGGCGATGCGCTAAGTGCGAATCCCGCGATCATCCAAAAACTCAACGGGTGTTTTGTTTTTGCCGCGCTCCCACATCATCGAGAAAAACCAAATGCCGCTCTCACCAATCCAAAAGTCTGCGGGCGTGTATTGCATTTTGGATTCGAGTGGCTTGCGGCGACTCTCCGGTGTGTATTGCGCTTGCCAGCCAAACATTTCTCCATGCCATGCTTTGCCAATAATGTGCAAGTTGCTTGCAAAAAGTCGTACCTCAGCTAGGTCAGGAATCACGACGGGAATGGCTGATAAAACTTCCACATCGCGTGGAATTTTTGCTTTAACGGCTAACACGTTTATTTTTCTCCTTTTGCCATGTCTCCAAAAGAAATGATTGATTAGTCTGAATAATTCGCTCAATCTCACGCAATTCAACAGTTTTGAATCTTCCCGTGCGCGCCAACTTGATGGGATCAAGCCAAAACTTTGCCACATTGCTTTCATGTCCGACATGCACGTGCGCTGGTTCATCAAGGTCAGCCTCATAAAACCAGAAACGATACCCCTTCACTCGCAAAACAACGGGCATAAACAAACTCTATCACAGCCATCAGCTCATCAAATCATGCAAAATCTTGATGCGTGGAGCGATCTGCGCGTCGGCGCCAAACACACGCCGAAAGGTGATCTGCCCATGTTTGCTGAGCGCATATAGCTGGTCAGGCTGCGCAAAGTAACTCAGTATGATCTCGGCAATCTGATCGGCGTCGTGCGGCACGATCACGATATCTTTGCCGTCATTGAGCGCGGAGTTTTGTTTAATCATGTCTGTGATAAACACCGCCACACCGCACAAGCCCGCCTCGACTGCGCCGCCATTTGGAAAAGAATCAAACGCACCGCGCGCAAAGGTAAACGGCTTATTGGGCGCGAGGATGACATCCATCAGCGCATAAAACGACAAGAAAAACTCAGTGCGGCGCGGACCATAAAACGTGATGCGTCCGCGCAGGTCATCCATCGGCATTTCGCTGCCGTCAAACCGCCCAACGACATGAAAATGCACATCAGGTCGCGCGCGCGCGATGCGCCGAGCGCTCTCGATAAACACGTCGTAGCCTTTGTCCTCGCCGCACGGCAGATATTTGTTGCCGACAAAGCACACATCAAATGTATCTTTGCCTTCGCCGTAGCGCACACGCGGCGGCAGATCATTGCGCAAAAACTCAGGCGGCGCGACGATGCCATACACATACGCCAGTTTGTCGGGGTCAATGGCGCTGTGCTGCTGAATAAATTCGAGTGACACATTTTGCGTCACGATCAGCTTGCGAAACATCGGCGAATCGTTGATGCGCTTAAGTTTGTCGAGCGTGGATTGCTCGCCGATAAAAAAGCCGCCATTGGTGTACAGCGTAAATGCAAACGGCACGCGGTCGCGCTCGAGCTGCGGCACATAGCGCAGCATCTGATCGAGAAACATGCTATACGCCAAGCCGCCGCGCAGTTTCACAAAACGTGTGAGAGGCTGTACGCGACTGCGATATTGCGGGTAACGTTGCTCGTAGTGTGTGATGACATCGCGTACGTCTCGATTCTCACCGACGATAAACATAGCATCGCCCGTCGAGTAAACGCGCGAATCCTCAAACGCATCAAAATACGCATGAAACTCAGCGACACGAAACGCCGAATGCTCATCGGGAAAAATGTCATCGAGGATCAACAGCCGATGTGGATTGTCGAGCGGCGCGAGACGCGTGCCGAGATAGGTCGGCACATGCTCACGCGCGGCACGCAAAAGTCGTTGCAATTTAGCCATCAAACGTCGTCCTCAAATTGTCAATCCTCAATGCGCAATTGTCAATCGGCAATCCGCACAAACAACTCGCCCAGCCGCGCGTCGTCTGCGCCCAGCCAACGATAGCTCGCCGCAAAACGCGGATCATTGACGAGCAAGTCGGTGCCGGTGAAATACGTCGTCCATGTGCCGTCGGCGTCACGGCGCAAACCGGTGGCTTGCACGATGCGCGGTCGCGCCGCCAATACATACTCGACGTCCCATTTGCCAAAGCCGTCGCCGCGCCCAAACAAACCGCGCGGAAACTGCGGCGTAACGTGCGCGATGTGCGCATCGGTCAAGCCAGCCATGTCAATCACGCGTACGTCGAGCGACAGATGATACGGGATGATGCCCGCGTCGCCCACCGCGACCACATCGCCCGACTTTAGCAACGGCGTGGTTTTTTGAGTGACGGCGTCTATGCTGTTGAGAATGGCGCTCGCGCCGACGCCACGCACGACGCGCTCGTCTATCGCGCTAAAGACAGAAAACACAATCTGCGCAACCAGTGCGCCAACCAACGCAACGCGCACACTGCGCGCGCCATTCACCGTGAGCAACGCATCAAGCCCTGCGTGCATCAAGATCGCCAGCAGCGGGAACACATGCACCGCAAAGCGTTGCATCGGCATCCAATCGCCGCCGCTGATGAGCATCATGGCACACCACATGCACAGCGCCAACGCGATAAACCACACATACGTTCGGCGCCGCCGCGCTAAAAATAGCATCGCCACAAACAGCGCCACGACAAAACCACCCGCCCAACTCAACGCATGAAAAATGTAATACGCGCCCTCGATCATCGCGCGCAACGGAAACGCGGACATGGATTTGGCGACGACGGTGTTTGGAATGAGCGTGCCGTAGTAGCTCAACCGCCACACCTCATGCAGCGCAAACACGCCGAGTATGACCGCCACGCGCATGAGGTCAGCTCGCTTCGACAGGCTCAGCGAGCGGCGATTGAGCCACGCGCTAAATGCAATTGCCAAGATGCCAAAGGCGATGCCCTCAGGTCGCGTGAGCGCGAGCAGCGCAAACCAAACGCCCGACCATGCGAATCTGCGCTGTGGCGTGTCTTCGAGTTCATTGATGAATGAGACCGTCGCACAGGTCAGCAAACACGCAAACAGCAGCGTCTCTAGTCCGCCCATCGTCCACGCCATCATGGGCGGATACGCGGCGACCCACAGCGCAGATGCACCGCGCCACTTATAGCGTCGCGCGAAGCGGAAAATAATGCCGACCGTGATTAGATTCAACACGACGCCGAGCAGCTTGGCGACAAGCGGCAGCGATAGCCGCAGCCACGCAAACGGTGACAGCAGTATGACCCACAAAAAGTTTGAGTAGCCCTCGACGCGCTCGCCGACGTTGTAGACGAGTCCATTGCCGGCGACAAACTGATTGACCACACGCAAGGTGATATACAGATCGTCAATGAAGTAGCCGCGAAAGAGCCACGCGCCAAATAGACTGATGCCACATGCGGCGATCAAGCTCATCGCGTCCAAGTTTTTGAGATTGCGATACACTCACGAAATTCTACATGTCAGCCATACCTTCGGTTTCATCTTTTCCGCGCGGCTTTAAGGGCTACTCGTTGCTCTTGCGCACCAATACAAATGTGCGGCGTCTGTGGATGGGGCAAGTCATCTCAGACATGGGCGATTGGTTTAATACGGTAGCGGTGCTGGGGCTGCTGCTCGAGCTGACACAGAGTGCGGCAGCCGGCAGCCTCAATGTCGTGTTGCAAATGTTGCCGTCGGCGCTCGCGGCTTTGTTTTTGGGCGGCTACATCGCCGACCGATTCGACCGCAAAAAGGTGATGATCGCGGCTGACCTCTCGCGCGCAGCCATCGCCCTGCTATATCTGGTCGTGTGCACGCCCGACACGGTCTGGCTTGCGTTTGTGGCAACGGCGGGGCTGTCGGCGGGCAACGCTTTTTTTAATCCGGCGGCTGCGGCGGCGCTGCCCAATCTGTGCAAGCGCGAAGAACTCGCCACTGCCAACGCGCTGCAGCAATCTACATTTTCGAGCATCGTGTTTGTGGGTGCGTTTATCGGCGGAGCGGTGACGCACTGGCTCGGGCGCGACGCGGCGTTTGTGCTCAATGCGTT
>CAZVQE010000090.1:0-8447 GCA_964628875.1 uncultured Anaerolineae bacterium | reverse complement strand
GAATGCCGATCCCGCCGTGCTTGTAGAGGCGGCGCTCGATGCGATGTTCATCGTCGAGCCGCGCCTGATTATTCCATTGCCCTACTTTGTAGGTGACGCCGAAAAACCCGATGCGCTTGTGATCGAAGTGCCAGAAGGCTTGCCGCACGTGTATCAGCTCGATGGTCGCTTCTTTGGACGCAACAACGCGCGCGTCACGACATTGTCATCGCGGCAATTGCGCGATCTCTTGGTGAATCGCAACGAAGGCGTATGGGAAGCGGGCACGCCCAGCGGCGCGAGCAGCGACGATATAGATTGGAAGCGCGTAAACACCTACGCCGATAGTGTGGCAAATCTAGGAGAACCGAGCGTCGAAGACATGATGCTCAGGCGCGGCTGTGTCGTCAAACGTAGTCGCAATGTGCGACCAACCTATGCGGGTTTGTTGCTATTTGGCAAACAGCCACAGCGCTGGGTGCGCGGGGCTGAGGTCATCGTCGCGCGCTTCAAAGGCGAAGAGATGGATGATGCTTTTTCACGTCAGACTATTAGTGGCACGTTGCCTGACCAGATTCGACGTGTCGAGCATTTTGTGAATGAGAACCTCAGCTCAAAATCCATTCTCAGCACAAACGCGGACTGGAAACGCGAAGACGAACAACCCTACCCGCCAAGCGTCCTGCGTGAAGCCATCGTCAATGCCATCGCACATCGCGATTACAGCATCAGCGGCAACCAAACACAAGTGTTGATGTTTAGCAATCGCATCGAGGTGCGCAGCCCGGGCAAACTTCCCGCGCATGTCACCGTCAAAAACATTTTGCGTGAGCGCTACTCACGCAATGAAGCCATCGTGCAAGTGCTAGCGGATTTTGGTTTTATCGAGCGACTCGGCTATGGCATTGATCGCATCGTGCGCGCCATGAAAGACAATGGGCACGCCCCACCAAAATTCGAAGAGACAGACAACGGCTTTTGCGTAACGCTCTATTCAAAAATCAATCTCGCGCCGCAAGAGGTCACGACAGAGGCGATGTCTGCAACACAACGCACCACAAAAATGCTCGCGCATATCAAACAACATGAGCGCATTAGTTTGCGCGAGTACCAAGAGCTTTGCCCTGATGTCAATCCGGATGTTTTGCGTGGTGACTTTATTGAGCTGACTGAGCGCGGCAAGATCATGCGCGTCGGCGACAAACGCGGCACGTATTACATTTTGAAATAGTCTTACTCGCAAAAAAAATGACTTGGGATCCATCTCTCTACATGAAGTTCGGCAACGAACGCACACAACCTTCGATTGATCTCGTGGGGCGTATCGAGCTGACCGCGCCGTCGCACATCGTTGATCTCGGATGTGGACCCGGCAACAGCACCCAGGTCTTGCGCAATCGCTGGCGCGACGCACACATCGTCGGGCTTGACAATTCGCCCGAGATGATCCGTGCTGCGCGTGAGGCGTATCCGTTGCAAGAATGGGAGTTGCAATCCATCGAAGCGTGGCGGCCCGCTCAACCGTTCGACCTCGTGTATTCAAACGCTACACTGCAGTGGCTCAAACATCATGACGCGCTGTTTCCGAGATTGTTTCAGACAGTTGCGGTGAATGGCGCTCTCGCCGTGCAAATGCCGCACATCCAACGCAGTTCTTTCAGACATTTGATCTATAGCGTTGCCGATGATCCGCGCTGGCATGAGCGCATGGGCGACGCGCGTAATGAGACGCACGTCGAACCAACCGGCTTTTATTACGACGCACTCATCCCTCGCGCCAAACGCCTCGACATCTGGGAGACCGATTACATGCACGTGATGAGCGATCATGCCGCTATCGTCGAGTGGATTCGCGCGACCAGCTTGCGCCCATTTTTGGCTGCCCTGAATGATGACATCGAGCGCAAGGCATTTGAGGCGAGCATGCTTGTCGCACTCAAGCGTGAGTTTGCGCCACAAGCCGATGGCAAAGTGATCTTTCCATTCAAGCGATTGTTTATCATTGCGTATAAGTGAATTTGTTTTTTTACTTGCGATAAGTCGTAATAATGTCCGAAGCCACGCCCATCCGCCGCCAATATCTTGATCTCAAGAGCAAACATCCTGAGTGTATTTTGTTTTTTCGGTTGGGCGATTTTTACGAGACGTTTGATGCTGACGCCGAGTTGGTGTCGCGTGAGCTAGATGTCGTGCTGACCTCACGCCCAGTCGGCAAAGATCAACGCGTGCCAATGGCAGGCGTGCCACATCACGCAGCTGAAAATTACATCGCGCGGTTGATCGAGCGCGGCTATCGTGTGGCAATCGCCGAGCAGCTTGGCAGCGATCCGGTGAATGGACTCGTGCCGCGCGAAGTGCGCCGCGTCATCACCCCCGGCACCATCGTCGAGAGCGCCATGCTCGAAGCCAACCGTCCAAATTATTTGGCGGCGCTGGTCATCACAAACGATTCGAGCAGTTACGGTTTTGCATATTGCGACATCACAACCGGTGAGTTTTTTGCGACGCAACTCAACGGCGCTATCGAGCTTGAACGCGAGATGGCGCGCGTGCGACCGAGTGAGCTCTTGATGGCGGACGGCGCCATTTACAACAGCAGCTCCAAAGCGCTCATCACGCGCCTACCAAGCTATCGCTTTGAATCGAGCAATGCGCGACAAACATTGCTGGCTCAATTTAAGGTCAGCACACTTGCGGGCTTTGACATCGAAGATAAGCCGCTGGCGTTGCGCGCTGCGGGCGCCATTCTCAGCTATCTGCGCGAGACGCAGCCCGCCGCGCTCAATCAGCTGATGGAGTTGCGCGTCTACTCGACCGCGCAATTTATGGGGCTGGATGACACCACGCGACGCAATCTCGAATTGATCGAGCCGTTGCGCGCGCATACACGAGCACACACGCCGCCGACGTTGCTAGGTGTGTTGGATCAGACGCAGACTTCGATGGGCGCGCGGCTTTTGAGGAATTGGATCGCACAGCCACTCGTAGTGCGCGCAGACATCGAGACGCGGCTGGCGCGGGTGCGCGCGATTTTTGAAGATGCGCTCTTGCGTGCGCAACTGCGTGAATCGCTAAAGCACATGCCCGATTTGGAGCGATTGACTGCGCGCGTGTTGAGCGGTATCGCCACGCCAAAAGATTTACTTTCGCTGCGCACAGCGGTGGATCGCGCATGCGCCATTTTTGAGATCGAGGCAACCCGCGTCAAAAATCTGATTGAGCCAAGCGTTGCCGACAGTGCAAATGCGTTGCAGGCAAACGTTAGCACGTTGATCGAGCGCGCCATCAAAGACAGCGTGGATGAGGATGGCTTTATCAAGCCCGGCTACAACGTCGAACTCGATGGCATTCACTTTGCGGTCAAAGACGCCAAATCATGGGTGGCAAATCTCGAGCGCGTCGAGCGTGAACGAACGGGCATCAAGTCGCTCAAAGTGGGTTACAACAAAGTCTTTGGCTATTACATCGAGATCACACATGCGAATGCGAACGCCGCGCCAACAAATTACATTCGCAAGCAAACGATGACCAACGCCGAGCGTTACATCACGCCCGAGCTAAAGGAGCATGAGACGCTCATTCTCAATGCTGACGAACGCGTCGTCGAGCTTGAAAAGAAATTGTTGGTGGAGATCAACGCGATGCTGGCGGAGCATGGTCGCGAGTTGCTCAACGCAGCGCAAGCCATCGCGCGACTGGATGTCGCGACAGCGCTCGCCGACGTGGCAGTGCGCAACCAATTCACCCAACCAACATTTAACGATCAGAATGTCATCTCGATCAAAGACGGCAGACATGCGGTCATCGAGCGGCTGATGACCGATACGCCTTACACGCCAAACGATACGCACATGGACGGCGACGCGCAGATTCTCATCATCACCGGTCCAAACATGAGCGGCAAATCGTCATATATGCGACAGGTCGCGCTAATCGCACTGATGGCACAGATTGGCAGCTTTGTGCCGGCGCGCGCAGCGAGTCTGCCTATTGTGGATCGTATCTTTACGCGCATCGGCGCGCAGGACGAGCTGACCGCCGGACAGAGCACGTTTATGGTCGAGATGGTCGAGACCGCCAATATCTTGCGGCATTGCACGGCGCGCAGCCTCGTGATTCTTGATGAGATCGGACGCGGCACCAGCACGTATGACGGACTTGCCATCGCATGGAGTGTGATCGAGTATCTGCACAATCATCCCGAACATCGCGCCAAGACACTGTTTGCAACGCACTATCATGAGTTGATCGCACTCGCAGATACGCTTGCGCACGTTCGCAATTACAACGTGGCTGTGAGTGAAGAAAACGGCGCGATCGTTTTTCAGCACAAGGTCGTCGAAGGTGGCGCGGATCGCTCATACGGCGTGCATGTGGCCGAGCTGGCGGGCTTGCCATCAGGTGTAGTCAATCGTGCGCGCACTCTACTCAGAGAGCTGGAGAATACGCCTGCAACGAGCCCAATTCACGACCACACGCCGACGACACAAACAGCGCAACTGCAACTGTTTGGCGAGGAGTCTGCGGCGCTCAAAAGACTACGCGCGCTCGACCCCAATACACTTAGTCCGATTGAGGCGCTCACACAACTATTTGAGCTAAAGAAGATGGCAGATGAATGAGATTTTCACGGATGTGATTGTTCAAGGCAATCAGACCTGTTAGCATTCATTTCTTACGTCGTTCTAACAAACATAGGTTACATTACACAGAATTTAGTCACAGGTTGTTTTATGAATTCAATTACTTCACAAAGCCAATTGCCAAATATCGAATCCGTATTGCCGATGGTGATCGAGACCGACGGTCGCTATGAGCGCGCGTTTGATATCTACTCCCTCCTTTACAAAAATCGTATCGTCTATCTCGGCACACCCATCAATGATCAAGTTGCCAACGCAATCGTGGCGCAACTGCTCTTGCTCGATCAGCAAGACAGCGAGAAGGACATCATGTTCTATATCAATTCGCCGGGCGGACAAGTGTATGCAGGTCTGGCGATCTATGACACGATGCAAATGATTAGCGCGCCGATCAATACAGTGGCCGTTGGCATGACTGCCAGCTTTGGTACGTTGCTCTTGCTGGCTGGCACAAAAGGCAAACGCTACGCGCTGCCGCATTCGACCATCCACATGCACCAGCCACTCGGCGGCGCACAAGGTCAAGCTTCGGACATTGAGATTCAGGCGCGCGAGATTTTGCGGCTCAAGTCATTGCTCAATGGTGTGATCATGAAGCACACCAGCATGAACGAGCAAGATGTATTGAAATACACCGACCGCGATATTTATTTCACGGCTGAGCGCGCCAAAGAGATGGGCATCATTGATCAGATCATCGAGATGAATGCCGGCAAACAAAAACTGCTGAACGTTATTCCGTCACTGCCCGTGCCAGAATTGAAGTAGGTTTAAGTTAATTTACGTGCGCGCTGAAGAATGGGAGTTCTCGTTGAGAACTCCCATTCTTTTTTATTTATTGCGTGACGAGCCGCGACAAAAAGTCAGTGATCTGCGGACCGAGTAAGGTCAGCACAACGATCAACACAATCGCAAACAAAATGATGATGAGCGCGAAATCAATCAGGCTGCCGCGTCCGCCTTCGCCCGCTGGAGGTCGCATCATGATAAACACCTCTGCATAAAATTGGATGGCGAGATTATAACGATGCCACTCAAGATTGTCGAAAACACAAACGCACTCAGCCAAGCTGCGTTTGAAATTATTCACACAAGCTACTTGCGCGCGGTTGCGGAGCGTGGCGAATTTCACATTGCGCTGAGCGGCGGCAGCACCCCGCGCGCGTTGTTTCAGTTTATCGCGCAGTCACACATCGAAAAGCAATTCGACTGGAGCCGAGTGCATATCTGGTGGAGCGACGAACGCAACGTGCCAGCAACCGACAACGACAGCAACTATCGCATGGCAAATGACGCGCTGCTCGCGCACATCGCCGTCCCATTCAGCCACATTCACCGCATCAAAACCGAACTCGGCGCAGAGTCAGCCGCAAACGAATACGACGCGGAAGTGAATCGAGCGACGCAAGGCGCGCTGGATGTTATTTTGCTTGGCATGGGCGACGACGGTCACACGGCTTCGTTGTTTCCGGGCACACTCGCACAGATTGATCCTGCGCGATGGGTGGTTGCAAATTTTGTGCCGAAGCTCAACACAATGCGCATCACTTTTACGCCGCGCTTGATTCACGCTGCGCGCGCGATACTATTTTTTGTCAGCGGCGCAAATAAAGCCACAATGCTGCACATGGTTTTGCGCGGCGCGTATCAACCTGACACTTTTCCATCTCAGATTTTTCGTGACAACGCAAACGCCACTTGGTTGGTGGATCAAGCGGCGGCGTCGAGTATGCTTGATTTATGAGCTGGGTCGCAAAACGACGCGTGTCGGGCAAGCTTCTTGTGCCGTGCGCGTTGGCAGTTTTTACGCTGATCTATTTTTTGCCGTTTTTGTTTTCGCCGACGGGCAATGAAGTGCTGAGCGGTCACGACATGATTGACCAGCAATATCCGCTGCTGTCATTTATTTATTCGAGCGTACGTGACGGGCATGGACTGCCGCTATGGAATCCGTATCAATTCTCAGGCGAAAGCCTAATCGGCAATCCGCAAGCCACGCTGTTTTATCCACCTGCGTGGATCATGGTGCCGTTTGGTGTGCCAAAGGGTGCAACTTGGTTGGTCATCATTCACATGTGGCTCGGCGCGTGGGGCTTTGCGCTGTTTACACGCAGGCTCGGCGCAAATTGGTGGGGCGCATTGGCAGGCGCGTGCGTGTATGAATTTTCGGCGGTGTTTGGCGCGCACCTCAACGCCGGACATTTCAACTATATGTTGTGCCAAGCGTGGCTGCCATTCACCGCCGTGGGCTACCTGTGGAGCATGGAGAATGGCGCATCGCGCGCGCGGCTGCTCGCGCCAACGGTGACACTCGGTCTGGCTGCGCTCTCGGGCTATCCTCCGCTGTTGTATTTTGCGGGAATCTGGCTCGTCGCGTCATGGGCGTTTTTGGTATATCAGTCGCATTCTCGCCAGCAAACACTGTGGCGCGCAAGTCGCGCGTTGATCGTGATTGCGCTTGGCGGCGCGTTGGTGGGCGCGATTGTGCTACTGCCGGCGGCTGATATGGCAGGTCGCGCCGCACGCACGGTCAATGGCAGTCTCGACTACAGCAACAGTTTTGCGTTTCCGGGCGCACAGCTGATCACATTGTTGATCCCAGGTTTATTTGGCACGCCGCAGGTTGTGGATCATGGTTATTTTGGCTTGCCGTTTTATGAAGAAAACACGATCTACGTCGGTGTCTTGCCGCTAGTCGCATTACTCTTGTCACGCCGACGTGCCGCGATCACGTGGCTGTCCGTCATCGCCATCGTTGGCATGATCGTCAGCCTCGGAATTGATGGCGGAGTATTTAGCATTTTGTATTGGTTGTTGCCGGGTTATTCGCTGTTTCGTGTGCCATCGCGCGCGTTGTATTTTGCAGTGGTCGGCGCGGCAGGCGTATTGGCACTGTGGATTACCGATTTACAAGACAACAACACGTCAAACCTCTCGACCGCTATACGCCGCATATTGCCGATTGCCGGGTTAATTGCTTTCGCAGTCAGCATCGCGTTTGCGTTTTATTTCAGCATCTTGAGCAACGCACAGAACCCGCCGTGGCGCGCGCTGTATAGCAGCAACGTAGCGGGCGTCGCCATTGTCATGATCGCGCTGACGTGGGTTGCGTTGCGTGTGTGGCAGACGCGCAACTATCAAACGGCATTTGTGGTGACGCTGGCAGTGTTGCTGGTTGATCTGTGGCATGCCCCGATGCCGCTCGTCAATGTCAGCGCGGTTGATGTCTCGCCTCTGTGGCAGCTATTGCAAAAAGTCACGACAAGCTCGCCTCAGTATCGCGTTGCGGCTACAAGCAACACGCTCGACGCGCCTATAAACTCGCCCAACGACGCGACCTACACACATCATCTAAGCATCGGCGGCTACGAACAGTTGATTGATGCGCGCTATGCCAAGCTGCTCAATGCCACCATGCAAGACCCAACCACGCCAATCGCAAAATTGCTTGGCGTGCGCTATGCGCTGAGCAACACACCGCTCACGGATCACGTCGGGCAAAAGCTACTCGTGCAAGATCAAAGTCGGCGCATCTACGAATTGAGCAACGACATGCCGCGTGCATTTATCGTGGCACAGGCGCAGGTCGTGCCGCGCGACGAGGACGCCATCGCCAAGATCATGTCGGGCGAGATTGACCCGCGCAAGATCGCAACCGCCGACCAACCCATTGAATGCAACTCTGGCACTACGCTCGGCACAGCCAATATCGTGAGCTACGCACCAAACGCGGTGACGGTCTCGATTAACAACACGGCTGGCGGGCTACTTGTGCTGAGTGACACCTACGACGCGGGCTGGAGCGCGCGTGTGGACGGTGCACCC
>CAZVQE010000089.1:2147-8541 GCA_964628875.1 uncultured Anaerolineae bacterium | reverse complement strand
AATACGCTCATGGTCGTCGCGGCGATTGGCGCAGTCGTCATCGGCGCGTTGCATGAGGCGGCAACGGTCGTCGTGCTGTTTTCGATTGGTGAGGCGCTCGAGGGCTACACCGCCGAGCAGGCGCGCCAATCCATTCGCGGCTTGCTGACGCTTGTGCCGCAGACAGCGATTGTCATACGCCGTTGCGAGACCAGCCACGAGCTTGAAGAGCATATCGTGCCAATCAACGAAGTGCGCATCGGTGAGCGCGTGATCGTCAAACCCGGTGCGCGCATTGCGGTAGACGGTGTCATCCTCAGCGGCAGCACCAGTGTCAATCAAGCGGAGATCACTGGCGAGAGCATGCCCGCCTTCAAGCAAGTCGGCGACGCGGTGTTTGCTGGCTCGGTCAATCTGGACGGCGCAATCGCGGTCGAAGCCACCAGTCTGGCAGCCGACAACACCATTGCACAGATCGTCAAGCTGGTCGAGAGCGCCGACGAAAACAAAGCCAAAGCGCATCGCTTTATTGATCGCTTTGCGCAGGTCTACACGCCAATCGTGATCGTGCTGGCAGTGATCGTCGCATGTGTGCCGCCTATATTTTTCAGGCAGCCTTTTTGGAATGTAGGCGATGAGCAGGGATGGCTCTATCGCGCCCTCGAACTGCTGGTGATCGCGTGTCCGTGCGCGCTCGTGATTAGCACGCCGGTCGCGTTGATTAGCGCGGTCAGCAACGCTGCTAAGCATGGCGTACTCATCAAGGGTGGCGCCTATATTGAGGCGCTGAGCCAAGTGGACACGATTGCATTTGACAAGACCGGCACACTGACCGAGGGCAAGCCGCGCGTCGTCAGCATCAAAGCCGCCAATTGTCTCGGCGACCCACAATGCGACGAATGCAAAGAGCTGCTCGCGGTAGCCAGCGCAGTCGAGTCGCGCAGCGAGCATCCCATCGCGCACGCGGTGACTGAGGCGGCACATATCAGCGGCGTGGACAAGCGCTATGCGCAGGCGGATGGCGTGAGCGCGATCCCGGGCAAAGGCGTGCGCGGCAACGTCGAGGGCAACGAGGTCTTGATCGGCAGCCACGCCTATTTTGATGAATCGGTGCCGCACGACGCAACGATCTGCCAAGATGTGCAGCGCGTAGCTGAGGACGGCAGCACACTCATGATGTTGCGCGTCGGCGAGCGCTACGCTGGATACATCGCCGTCGCGGATTCCATTCGCCCTGATAGCAAGGTCGCGCTAGACCGCCTGCATGAGCATGGCGTGCATACCGTCATGCTGACCGGCGACAACTCGCGCGCGGCGAGCGCCATTGCCAAACAGGTACATGTAGATGAGGTCATCGCCGAGGTGCTGCCTAGCCAAAAAGCCGCCACCGTGCGTGATCTGCAATCCAAAATGCGCCGCCCAAAATCAAAGATCGTAGCCATGGTCGGCGACGGCGTCAATGACGCGCCTGCGCTGGCGCAGGCAGATGTTGGCATTGCGATGGGCGCGGGCACGGCACACGCCAATAGCGCCTCAAATGTCACCTTGATGACCAACGACCTCAACCGTTTGCCTTACGCGCTCAAGCTGGCACGCGCCACCATGCGCAACATTTATAGCAACGTGGCGTTTAGCATTGGAATCAAACTGGTTGTGTTTGCGTTGGCACTGGCAGGCGTCGGCACGCTGTGGATGGCGGTGCTGGCGGACACCGGCGCGGCGCTACTCGTCACGCTCAACGGCATGCGCATGGCGCGCTACGAGGCGAAGTAAATCTATGAAGCGTTGGTTGGCGAGTCTTTTGACATTGGCGCTGATTTTTGGCATCACCCAAAGCTGCGCCAAGATGTATGCGCCGACGGAGTCACATGCGCATCATCACAACCATGCGTCGCAATCTACGGATAGCTCGTCTGCGCCCTCGCCTCAATTGGTATGTGTCAATATGCTAAGCACATGTCACGTCGCCATCATCAATGCGATGTATGTGCCTCAGCCGCCAGCGGCAACGCGTCAATCCGCTAACCAACTTGGTGTCTATTTCAAAGTGTCATTGCCGCCTTTGACGCCGCCACCCGAAGTTTCCTTCTATAAACCACACATCGGCAATTTGTTTTTTTAGAAAGGAAGAAATGTTTACACAAAAATTAACACGTCGCAAATTGTTAAAAGCGACTGCACTCTTGGGCGCCACAAGCGCCATAAGCGCGTGCGCCGCCAGCACGCCACGACCCAATGCTGACTCGATGGCGGGTCACATGACCGGCATGAATCACGGCTCGATGATGGGCGCGACTGCCGCACCGATGCAGATGAACACGCCGTATCTCAACACGGGGCGTGCCGCGACTGCCGCGTTTAAGGCAGACGTAGATATCGCGCTCATCGCAAAATCGGCTGAGATCAACATTCTCAGCGGCAAAGCCACACAGGTCTGGCGCTATGAGGCGCAGGTGCTCGCGGGTGACCCGACGCAGGTGCAGACACTTGCAAGCAGCTATCTCGGTCCGATCTTGCGCGTGCGCAGAGGACAAAACGTGCGCATTCGATTTACTAATCAATTGCCGAGTGGCACGCCATCCACCGTGCATTGGCATGGCTTGCGTATCGCCGCAGATATGGATGGGCAACCCGATTACGTCGTTGCGCCCGGCAAGACCTACGTGTATGAGTTTGGCGTGACCGACCGCGCGATGACGGCGTGGTTTCATCCGCATCCGCACGGCGAGACCGCGCATCAGGTGTATATGGGAATGGCAGGCATGCTGATCGTCAACGATGACGAAGAACAAAAGCTCGGACTGCCAAGCGGCGAGTATGACTTGCCACTTGTGTTGCAAGATCGCGCGTTTGACAAAGACAACCAACTGGTTTATCTCAGCGCCGGCATGATGGCGATGATGGATCAGATGATGGGTTTTTACGGCGACCAGATTTTGGTGAATGGCAAACCCAACTACACCCAAGAGGTAGCGACGCGAGCCTATCGCTTGCGCATATTGAACGGCAGCAACGCGCGCATCTACAAGCTGGCGTTGAGCGATGGATCGCCGCTGACTGTGATCGGCACAGACAATGGCTTGCTCGAAAAACCCATTCAACGCAAATACGTCATGCTATCACCCGGCGAGCGTGTCGAGCTGTGGCTCGACTTTGCGGGGCGCGCGGTTGGCGACAGCATCAAGCTCATCAGCCAAAAATTTGAGGGCGCGGAGAATGTGGGCGGCGGCGGCATGATGTCTCAGATGCACGCCAGCGGTCTGGCGCAGGGTGATGCGTTTGATGTGATGACCTTTAAGGTGGCGCGCGCATCGAGCGAGCGACTGACATTGCCAGCTGCGCTTGTCGCATTGCCCGCGCCAAAGCTGAGCGACGCCAGCAACGCCGCCGCACCGCGTGAGTTTGCGGTCAATCTGCGTCAGATGCAGTGGTCATTTAATGGGCGTGTATGGGGCGACGATATTGCCGACAACGAGCGCGTCAAACAAGGCAGCACTGAGGTGTGGAGCTTTGTCAATGCGCTGAATCCGGGCGAGATGATGGACGCCATGGGCATGGCGCATCCGATTCACCTGCATGGAGTGCACTACAAAATCCTCGAGCGCGAGCTGTATGTGCCTGAACTAAAGGCGGGCTATGACTCGGTACGCGAGGGCTACATCAATGAAGGTTTGAAGGACACGTTTTTGCTCATGCCGGGCGAGCGTGTCAAGGTGCTAGTAAATTTTGCACAGCCAAAAGGCAAATACATCTATCACTGTCACAATCTTGAGCATGAGGATCAAGGTTTGATGCGGCGATATGAGGTGATCTAAAAAGAGCGAAGCGAAGTGAAGAATCTCTCCAAAACTTAGGTTCAAACTGGGCTGTCAAGAGATTCCTCGCATTCGCTCGGAATGACACACGTGACAAATGCGTGAAACAAAAATATGACAACTGAACTGCAACTCACCACACTCGATCTACCGATCACCGGCATGACCTGCGCCAACTGTGCCAATACGGTCTCGCGCGCGCTGAAGAAAGCGCCGGGCGTGAGTGAGGCTAATGTCAACTACGCGAGTGAGCGCGCTCAGGTGCAATTTGACGCGACACAGATCAAGCCGGCAGAATTGATCGAACGCGTGCGCAAGGCGGGCTACGATGTGACGCTGGCACATGCGGAGTTGCCGTTGCTTGGCATGACCTGTGCCAACTGCGCTAACACGATTGAGCGCACACTCAAAAAACAACTCGGTGTGGCAAATGTGGCGGTCAATTACGCAAGTGAGCGCGCGAGTATTGACTTTGTGCCGGGCGCCATTCGCCTCAATGACATGATCGGCGCAGTGCGCAAAGCCGGCTACGACGTCGCAGTCGCCTCTGAGGATGCCGCAACAGATAACACGGATGTCGAGCAAGCTGCGCGCGACGCCGAGATCGCCGACCGCAAACGGCGCCTCATCGTTGGGTTGATTTTTGCGTTGCCGGCGTTTGTGATTAGCATGAGCCGCGACTTTGGCATTTTGCAGGCGCTGTTTGGCGAGGCGTACGCGCCGATGAGCGCGGGGATGATGGGGCATGAGATGCCGCCCGAGTATTACCGCATCAATCTGTTGTTGCTGGGGTATTCGTTGCCAGTCATGCTCTACACGGCTCAGCCATTTTTTGTGCATGCGTGGAAAGCCATTAAAAATCGCATGGCAACGATGGACGTGCTGGTCGCGCTCGGCAGCGGTGTGACGTTTTTGTATTCGATCCTTGTCACGGCGAATGTGTTTGAAGGGCATGTTTACTTTGAGACAGCGGCGATGATCGTCACGCTCATCAGCGTCGGCAAATATCTGGAGGCACGCGCGAAGGGGCGCACCGGCGCGGCGATTAAGGCGCTCATGGATCTGACACCAAAGATGGCGCGCGTGCTCAAAGCAGACAGCGAGGTCGAGGTGCCGGTCGAGCAAATCATGATCGGCGATGTGATCCTCGTCAAGCCCGGCGAGCGCGTGGCGACCGATGGCATCGTCATCGAAGGGCGTAGCGCGGTGGACGAGAGCATGATTACGGGCGAGTCGCTGCCCGTCGCTAAGCAGCCCGGTGCAAACGTCATCGGCGGCTCGGTCAATAAAGAAGGCGCGCTCAAATTTGAAGCGGCAAAGGTCGGCAAAGACACCGCACTGGCGCAGATCATCAAGCTCGTGCAGCAAGCGCAAGGCAGCAAGGCGCCGATTCAGGCGCTCGCGGATCGCGTGTCAGCGGTGTTTGTGCCGGTTGTGCTGGCGATTGCAGCGCTGACGTTTGTCGGCTGGTTGCTGATCGGTCAAGCCACATTTGAGACGGCGCTCATCAACGCCATCTCGGTGTTGGTCATTGCCTGTCCGTGCGCGCTGGGTCTCGCCACGCCGACAGCCATCATGGTTGGCATGGGCAAAGGCGCGGAGAATGGCATCCTCTTTAAGAACAGTGCCGCGCTGGAGCAAGCCGCCACAATCAGCACAGTCGTCCTTGACAAAACCGGCACGATCACGCAGGGCAAACCGACAGTCACGGACATTTTGGATTTTGGATTGCCGAGTGTGAATTGGTTTGCGCTGGTGGCAACCGCCGAAAAGTCGAGTGAGCATCCATTGGCGCAAGCCATCGTGCAAGCAGCAGAATCGCGCGGGTTGCGATTGCCATCCGCGCAAAAATTTTTGGCGATTCCCGGCAAAGGTGTCACCGCCTATGTCGAGGATCAACAAGTCAGTGTTGGCAATCTCGCGCTCATGCAACAGCAGTCGGTGCAAATTGCGCCCGCAGTGAGCGAACGCGTAGAGCAACTGCAAAGCGACGGCAAGACCGTGATGTTTGCGGCGATCAATGGCGCGCTCGCGGGCGTCATTGCGATCAGCGACGCGATCAAACCCACCTCGACGGACGCCATCACGCAAATGAAGCACGAAGGTGCACGCATCATTATGCTCACAGGCGACAACGCGCGCGCGGCAAATGCCATTGCGCAACAAGTGCAAGTGGATGACGTCATCGCCGATGTGCTGCCCGCGGACAAAGCCAACGCCGTCAAAGCGCTGCAATCCAAAATTCAAAATCAAAAATCTCAATCTGTGGCGATGGTCGGCGATGGGGTAAATGACGCGCCTGCGCTGGCGCAAGCTGACATTGGCATTGCGCTTGGCACCGGCACAGACGTAGCGATGGAAGCCGCCGACGTGACCATCATGAACGGCGACCTGCGCAACGTGCCGAAGATGATCGGGCTATCGCGCCTGACTGTGCGCGGCATCCGCCAAAATTTGTTTTGGGCGTTTTTCTACAACGTGATTTTGATTCCTTTGGCGATCGCGGGCGTGTTTCAGCAATATGGGCCCATCATGGCAGCCGGCGCGATGGCGTTTAGCTCGCTGTTTGTGGTCGGCAATGCGCTGCGGCTCGGGCGCGT
>CAZVQE010000089.1:0-2047 GCA_964628875.1 uncultured Anaerolineae bacterium | reverse complement strand
CGATGGCGTTTAGCTCGCTGTTTGTGGTCGGCAATGCGCTGCGGCTCGGGCGCGTCGCCAATGGGTTTTTTGCGCGTGTGACGTAGCGTCTAGCGTAACGTCATTCTGAGGCTCGAAGAGCGAAGAATCTCTGCGTAGATTTGCTTCGTGTCTGACACACGAGAGATTCTTCACTCCGCTGCGCTTCGTTCAGAATGACGGCTAGTTGCACCATATGGGTGCGGTGTTACGCAAACGGATTGAGCAGGCGCGCCTGCACCTGCGCGCGCACCTCAGGCGACAGCGACATCAGCGGCAGACACTCATTGAGTAGCCGGGTCGCCTCAAAATAGCGACTGAGTTTGTTGAGTTGCGCCTCTGTAAAGTCCCCCTCGTGCGCGATGTCGAGTTGCATCTGCAACACCTTGCGCAGTTGCGCGTCGTGCTTTTCCCATTCCTCTTGCGCCGCGCGAGGGCGCGGCGCAGGCAAATCGGCGAGCGCGGGCGCTAAGGCGCGCGCTATCGCAGGCTGTGCGCTCGCCTGCGCGTTGAGCAAGCTACGCAACTCCACGTAGTCGCGGTACATGGCGGTCTCGATTTTTTGCCTGAATGAAAAAATGTAAGTCCAGTTTGATACCAGCAGTGCCAGCCAATCTAGTTTAACGACTGGATCGAGGGCTGTATCAAGTGTGTGAGTTAGGGCACGTGTTAGGGTGCGGTGTAGTTCGCGATCAAGAGCGACTACTAAGTCAAAGTTGAGTTCACGGTCAAGAGGGTGGGTAATGTCGAGGGCATTGACAATGTCCATGATAAATTCGAAGAAAAGATCGCGGGCAACGCCGAAGGCGCGGGCAAGAGCGATTGCAATGTCAAAGCCGAGGTCACGGGCATGGTCCCGAGTTCTATCAAGGACAAGAGCAAGAGCAATAGCAAAATAACAGTACAGCGCGATTACGCCTTTGCCATATTTGGTTTGGTGCGCTTTTTTGTTTGCCCAACTCACTAGTTTCATAAGATCGGCGTCGACACTGATCTCTTGTTCGATGGAGGCGGCAAAGTTCGTTGCAAAGTCGTCAGCCGCGTCTTGAGCCAGCATGCCGCAAGCCATACGAATCACCACTTGCCAGCGCACATTGCCCATACGTCCTGTCGTCAGCAAATCTGACAGGGATTTTGTAAAATAACGGGAGTTGCTGATGTAAAGCGCAGTAAAGTATTCTTGCAAGGTGGCGTGCGAAAACGAATGCAAACGATTGGCGCGCTCGACCAACAAGCCGTTTTGCTCTTCGATCTTTTGCAACACTGCGCTACCTTCCACAGCCGCATCGGTTAAGCACTTCACCTGCCGCTCAATCATTTCGCACAATCGCTCATGCTTGATATAGTAGTCGCCGCGCAAAAAAGTTTCATAGGCGATGCTGGCTAACAGTTGGCGCATGCGATTGCGCGACAGTTCTCTAAAGATAGGATCGCGCGACACCTTTCTGAAATCAGCGGCGTCCCAACCACGCAACAGATACTCTACCGCTTCAGCGTAGATTTCATGACGTTGATGCGGAATAGCGCGCGTGGCTATAAAGTTAATGCACAGCAAAGACAGCAACAACGGCACGTTGCTAAATTCTTTCAGCTTCTCGTCCTTCGCTTCAAACAGCGCATGCGCCAATTTTTGGCGCGCCCCAGGGTCATCTTTAAACCACCGATTGATAAATTCGCGCGCCTGAGCCTCAGTAAAGTCAGCCAGCTCAACATACGTAAATGGGTCGCCCGCGCCAAACGCAAAATTGCTCACGGTGGCTACGCGACAGGTCACAAGGCACTGCACATCGCGATAGGTATTGACAAAGTTACTTACTGTGTTAATCACTTGCGCACGGCGATTGCTTTCGACGCGCACCTCATCTAAGCCGTCAAACATCATCAGGGCTTTACCGCTCTGCAAGAGCTTTTTGATAAAGCCTTTGGCGTCCGGAAAGTTGCAAATGGCAAATTGTTTGGCGATGAAATCGAGTAGGTTGCCACCAGTTAGACTCCACTCATTGAGCGACACAAAGATCGGCGTCAGATA
>CAZVQE010000088.1:5742-8589 GCA_964628875.1 uncultured Anaerolineae bacterium | reverse complement strand
GCGCGCAATTTGCCACTGCGCAAGCCCGCCTCAATCGTGCGACGCTCCTCTGGCAGATAGCCACCGCGATAGCCAGCGACCGATGACGTGACACCGCGCAAATAGTTGAGCAACAGCTCGGTGTCTTGGCGGCTGCGCGCAAAGCAGATCGTCTGCGCGTCGGCGCTGACCATTTGTGCGGCGATGTCGCGCGCCACGAGCAAGCTGCTACGACGGATGCCCTGCGCCATCATCTCGGCGATCAGCGGCGGATTGACAACCAAGACGTGCTGCTCACCGTGCGGGCTGCCGTCGTCGTCCACGAGCGTGACTGGCGCTTCGATCAGCCGCTCAGCATGCTCGCGCGGATTTGCGATAGTGGCAGACGCCAAGATAAATGTCGGCGCCGCGCCATAAAACGCGCACAGCCGTTTGAGGCGACGGATGACATTGGCAACGTGGCTGCCAAACACACCGCGATACATGTGCATCTCGTCAATCACGACATAGCGCAGGTTGCGCAAAAAGCTCGACCAACGCGTATGGTGCGGCAAGATGCCGACGTGCAGCATGTCGGCATTTGTGATGATGACGCGCGCATCGCGGCGGATGTCCGCGCGCTGACTGGTCGGCGTGTCGCCGTCGTAGGTGTGAATGGCGCTCGGCGCGTCGCTGGTCGCGCGCAAGCTGGTGAGTTGATCTTGTGACAGCGCCTTGGTCGGAAACAAACACAACGCGCGCGCTTTTGGATCGCGCCGCATCACATCGAGTATCGGCGCGTGAAAGCACAAAGATTTGCCGCCGGCGGCACTCGCCACCACAGCCACATGCTCACGGCGCAACGCGGCGTCTATCGCAGCGGCTTGATGTGTATAGGGCTGCGTGATGCCACGCCTCTGCAACGCCGCGATGACATCAGCATGTAGTTGTAATGGGAACTGCGCATAACGCGCAGGCTGCTCAGGCGCGTGTTGCCAGGCGCACACATCACGCATAAATTCGCGGTTGGAGCGCAATGCAGGCAACAACTCATTCAACGACATACAAGCAAGAATAACATCGTGCGCTTTGACTTGCGGACTGGGATTGCTGTTCGCTGAGCCTGTCGCGCGGGCTGAGCTTGTCGAAGTCCGCGTTCGCTTCGACAGGCTCAGCGAACATTCAGAACAATGACAATGCGCAATCGCAGAGATTTCTTCCTTCGGTCAAAATGACAAATGCTCACTTTGCAATCAACGGCAGATAGACTGTGTCGCCAACAAAGAATCGTTGCGCCGTTACTGTGCCGCAACGATTGAGCGCGTTGCAGGCGCGTGTGTAAAGCACATATTGACCGACCACACTCGGCGCGGTCAATGTCGCGTCCGCCCATTCGGTTGTGCCGTCAAATTCACCATCGCGCGCACTCATCGGCTGAACATTGACCGCATCAATGCTGTACTCAACGCGAATGATCGGCAGCGGTGTCGGGCGGCTGACGCCATTGCCAAGCGTGTCGTCTGATGCGCGCACGCTGAGCGTGATGGGCATGCTAGGCGCGACGCGCTGCGGCAGCGCCATTTGCACAATGGTCGGACCGAGCGGCGTGACATACGGCGCGTGCGCGACTTTGGCAGCGTACATCAACGCTGGCAGATTCTTGGCAAACAAGCCATCAACACAGGCGTAGACTGGCATAAACCCGCCGCACGATGTGCCTTCGGCGCTGCCAATCTCAAATGTAAATGCGGCGACGCCCAACACACCATACGCCCAGTCATCGGTCGAGCCGCTTACGGGATACAACACTTCAGAGGATTGCCCAGTCTGATAACCGTTATAAAAACTCATGCGAAAAGCGAGCGCACGTAGTTGCTCGTCATCCGGTGACAGATTGTCAAAAGTGCACGGCGCATAGTTACACGCTGTCCAACCCCACGGCAACAGCACAAGGTTGCTATAGCTGTGCAACGACAACATCACGCCAGTCTGCGTGTATGGTGTTGCGGTGTTGATTGAGCCTTGATGCGCGTCTTTAAACAGTTGCCGCAGTAGCGTCTCAAGCGCAGACTCCTCAGACTCTGACGCCGCATGCGCGCCTCTGTATAGCAGACTACATGGCAGTGTGCTAGCGCCGATCACGCCCCACATGAATGACGCATTGCGATTGAGATCAACGCCGTGCTGACTGCTGTCGGTCGGCGGATACGCGCACGAACCACTGGATGTGTTTGCGTTTTTGCGTTGTGTGTAGGGCGCGGCGCCGCCTTGCTCGACGATGTGTCTGCCATCGGGGTTGGCGAGTGGGATGACCCAAATCTCGGTCGTGTTTAGCAGGTAGTTTACGTCGGCGTTGATGCCATATTGGCTAGTGAGATAGTCAATCCAGCGCCATGCAATCTCGGCGGTCGTCAGCTCACGCGCGTGTATCGCCGCCATGAGCAACATGCGCGGCTTATCGGCGTTTGGATCGAGCGCGCAGTCACCTTTGCGGCGCTGCGTGATGCAAATGACTTTGAGTTCATAGCCGTTCGGTTTTCCATTGACCCTACGCCACGACTGTCCGTAGCTCACCACTTTGGCAAGTGCCGGATACATCGCGGCGATCTGATCAAGATGCGCGTAATGCTCATCCACAGTACGATAGCCGCGCGCATAGGTCTCGGCGCTTTGCGCGCTCATGTCGGTGAATGGCGCTGCCAGCGAAATGGTTTTATCGAGCGTCGGCGCAAAGCCTGCCTCGCGCAGTTGCTGCGCCGCACGCTCAGTGCCTTGCACAAATAGCGCGCGTCCTTCAGCATCTGGCTCGCTCATCTCAAGCACATCCAAGCCCGTTTCCATCAGGCGATTGAGATCATCTGTATTTTTGACAACGACGCGATAGATGTT
>CAZVQE010000088.1:0-5642 GCA_964628875.1 uncultured Anaerolineae bacterium | reverse complement strand
CCGCTAAAGATGTGCGCGGTGAGTGGCGCATGTGCTTGGGTGAGCGCGAGCATATCGCGCACCTTGCTTGCCATGCCACCCGTCACGTCGGCGCCGCGCGAGCCGCCCAAGCCGCTCTGGATTTCATTCCAATTGTGTGGAGTAATTTTTTCGAGGATGCGATTCTCAGCGGCGCGAGGGTCATAGCGCTCATACACGCCGTCGGTTTCGCCAGCGAGCAAGATGCGCTCAGGATGCAATTCGCCCACAAGAAAAGCAAATACCTCCTCCGTGCTAACGATGGTGCCGCCGCGCTGTGTATCAAACGCCACATCGCCCATGACAAGCGGCACAATGCCGCGCGCTAACGCGTTTTTGATCGGTTGCACATCGAGCGCGAGAATAGCTCCATTCTCACAACGCGCAGACGCGGACGGCGCAAAACTCATGACCGGCACGCCCGCCTCATGCAATGCATCCGCGACGAGGCGATTGAGCCGCGCGGCAACGACCGACACCTCAGCAAATCCGCGCCAACCTTCGGCGCTGCTGACGCCATTGCGCGTGCCGTATTTTTTGGCGGCGGCGTGACCAAATGAGCCGCTGCCGTGACCGATCAGCAGCGGTCGTGGCGCGGAGGCAACCTCGCGCGCGAGGCGCACGATGACATCTTGGCGCGGCATGTTGTCTTGTGTTTTGTCTGTGATGAGTGAGCCGCCGAGCTTCAAAAAATACATGGAGCAACTATAATCGCCTCGATGTTGAACGTAAAGCGAAACGCTGATTTTTTGGCGGATTTTTTGCAGCGCTATTGGTTTGCGCCGCCGGTCGCGCTGTGGCGCTCAATCGAGGCACGCGCGCTGACACAGATTGATTTTCCTGCGCCATTGCTCGATTTTGGCTGTGGCGATGGCATGTTTACAGAGGCAGTTTTTGGCAAACAACCTGATGTGTATGGCTGCGACATTGCAAAGGGCGAGATGCCCGATGCGCGCGACAGCGGCATGTATTGGCGCGGCGTGCAATATGGCGACGGTCACGCGCTGCCCTATGCAACGGGTCAATTTGGCAGTGTGTATAGCAACTCGGTCGTTGAGCATATTCCCGATCCGCAAAATGTGTTGCCGGAGCTGTCGCGTGTGTTGCGCAAGGATGGCATCTTGGCGCTGACTGTGCCAAGCAATCAGTTTCGGTCTTTGTTGAATGGCGTACGCACTGCCGCAAACGCGAGCGACGCCGAAGCATATGCCAAGCATGTAGACACCCTATTTGCACATCATCACTATCACACACCCGATCAATGGCGCGCGCTGTTTGCGGCAAATAACATGGAATTGGTGCATGCGAGCTACTATATTTCGCCGGATGCGGTGGCGGCGTGGGATCGCATGAATAACGAATATGGCATCGGCAAACGTTCACGCTGGAACATACTCGTGTCACCGCGTCTGCGCGGACTGGGCTATCAATCTGCACTCAAACAACGCACGATCAAAAAGATGCTGACCGAGCTACGACCGCTGTATGAGCAACGTGATGACAAGCATGGCGGCGGTTTGCTCGTCGTCGGCAAAAAACTCTAATGGGCAAACTGACGCATCTGAATGAATCCGGCGAAGCGCACATGGTGGATGTCGGCGCAAAGACCGACACCCAGCGCATCGCTATCGCACAGGCACGCGTGCGGATGAATGTGGATGCGTACCGTGCTATCGTCGAAGGCAACCTTAAAAAAGGAGATGCGCTGGGCGCGGCGCGCATCGCTGGCATCATGGCGGCTAAACGCACGAGCGAGTTGATACCCTTGTGTCACCCAATTAGCCTGACCAAGGTCGAGGTGCGCTGCGAGCCACGTGAGGGCGCTATCGAGATCGAGGCGCGCGCGGAGTGCGTCGGCAAAACCGGTGTCGAGATGGAGGCGCTGACCGCCGCAAGTGTGGCGGCGCTGACGATCTATGACATGGCAAAAGCCATTGACCGCGGGATGCTGATCGAGGGCGTGCGACTGATGCACAAAAGCGGCGGCAAGAGCGGCACATACGATGCGCAATAAACAAACACATGCAGATCAAATTATTTGCCACGCTCAAAGATCGCGCACGCGCCAGTGAGATCGCGGTGATCCTACCTGTGAATGAAGCTGTGCGTGTAAGCGAACTGCGCGATCTTATTCAACAGCAACATGTGACGTTGGCTGACCTTATTCCACACGCCGTGATCGCGGTCAATCAAGAGTTTGCATTTAATGACGATATGGTGGAATCGAGCGACGAGGTTGCTGTGTTTCCGCCCGTGAGCGGCGGCGCCGATTTTCCGACGTATGTCGCGATCACGCGCGACCCGATTAACCTCGACGCGCTACAGCGCTTTGTGACGACTGAGTTTGATGGCTCGGCAGTGCTATTTATCGGCACGGTGCGCAAACGCACGGGGGCAGACGAAGTCACTGTGCAACTTGACTATGAGGCGTATCAGAGTATGGCTGAGAGCAAGATGCGCCAAGTCGCCGACGAGATGCGCGCAAAGTTTGTGGGCGCGCATGGCATCGCGCTGGTGCAGCGCATCGGCAGCATGCAAGCTGGCGAACCAACTATCGCGGTGGTCGTTAGCTCAGCACACCGCGGCGATGGCGCATTTGAGGCGGCGCGCTATGGCATTGATCGTATCAAGCAAATCGTGCCAGTCTGGAAACGCGAAGTGCGCCCCGACGGCAGCTCGTGGGTCGAAGGCGATTACACGCCTCAGCGCGGCGATTAGCATTTGCGACATATGGCAAGTCTTGTAATTGAGTCGCACATTCATGGCAAGTATAGGCGTCTTCGCCACATAATTGATATTGTGCGCGAAGGATTTCTACGCCTTTGCCGATTAATCATTACAACGATTCACGACCTTAGCAGTGAGCAAGATGGCTATACGCGCGAACTTGACAAAGACGAAATTATGATTTTGCGGCTGCGGCGAAATGATGCGGATGCGTGGGAAGACTTTGTACGGCACTGGTCGCCCAAACTGCTTACTTATTTGCGATACAACTTGCCGACGGCTGAGGACGCGCAGGATGTGCTGGGTGAGACATTTGCGGCGGCTGTAAAGTCAATTCATCGCTTTGATGGGCGTGCGGCGATCTCGACATGGCTGTATACGTTGGCACACCACAAAATGGTGGATTTTTGGCGGCAAAATCAAACTGAAACAACTGAATTGTCGGATGATCTCAGCATTGCCGAAGAGTACATCGGCTTGGATTTTAGGGAGACCTTTAATCGGTTGCCAGAGCAGATGCGCTGGGTGCTGTTGCTGAGATACCGCGAAGGGCTCAGTGTGAGCGAGGTCGCTGAAACGATGAAACGCACGTATAAAGCGACGGAGTCATTGCTAAGTCGCGCACGGGCTACATTTAAGCAGGAGCTAGAAACAGCCGGACTGATCGAACTGGGTGAACTGGAATGAACATTGATACACAACTTCAAAGCCTATTCAAAAGCTATTTACCCGCTGTTGAGCCGTCGGCTGACACGATAAGCCACGCCATGAGCCGCGTAAAAGCAGAGTTGGCACGTTCGCGGGCTGAAGTCACATTTACCCAAGAGATCGCAGACGCAGCGACAGACGCGATACAGCCGGTTATAGATTGGCTTGCGCGACGGTATAGTTCAGTCGATAGCGTTGCGCCTGCGCCGAGGCAGCCTTATGCGGTTGCGCGTATTGAGAATGGAGACGCAATTATCAAACGCCGCGCGAAAACTTATGCCGTCCAAAAGTCGCGCTACATCGCAATACATGAAGGCGATGAAATTATTACGCAAAATGTCAAAGCATCAATGCAACTTTTTAATGGGCAAACTCTTGAGATTGCACAATCTTCACGCGCGCGTCTAGAGCAATTCACCAAAGACATCAACAACAAGTTGGTGAATATCGCAGTCAGTATCGGTCGCGTAAGCGCTCGCATTACTGAGCCATTGCAAGGCGGGGATTTATTTGCAATCGCCACGCCGACTGCGGTCGCTATGGCGCGTGGAACTCAATTTTCGGTCGAGGTTTTAGCGTCAGCCGAAAGTGTATTTATGACGACTGAAGGCGTGATAAGCGTAAAGCAAGGCGACGATGAAGTGCGTGTGGAAGCCGGCGAGGAGGTGCGTGCGCAAGTAGGTCAACCCATGCTCGTCAAGCAATCCGCCCCAAAGTCTGTGCCTGATTTTCACGTGTATGTCATTCAGGTCGGCGACACATTCACCTCCGTCGCGGCGAAGTACAATGTTTCAGAGCGAGTTTTACGTGCTGCTAACCCAAGTGTAATGATGCTTAAGGTTGGCGCGTTATTAGTTGTGCCGCAACCGCGTCGCTAACGTTGTTGTGTTTCACGGATGTATTGGCGCATACTGTCATAGGCTGGTAACGGCGCAAAGTCAGGATCAAGCAAGCGAAAGTAATAATAGGCTTGTTTTTGATCTACATCGCTTGCAGGCTTGAAGAACCAGATTGACATTACATCCACCCAGCTCCATTCTTGGCGTGCGCGTTCAAATGCGCGTGGCAAATAACGCGCTTGTTGTTCGAGGGTGACATTGCCATAGTTGCCAGCGCCAACGACACCCTGCGTATTTGTCGGCAGCGCATTCCAATTTACCTCTGCGAGCCAAATTGGCTTGTGCGCATCGCCATTGGCGACCATGATGTCACGCAAAAGCATATGGCGCGAGATGTTAGTTGTCATCGGATTGAGACGGCGATCATCAGGCCCCGAAAATAAGCCGTAACCTTGAGCCGAGAGCACGTCAAAGCACGATGCCGCGCCTGCGTTATACATACGCTGCAAAAAAACGAGGTCGCTGAGGTCACGTCCATCTTGAGCTATTGTCGGAGCGAGCGCCGCAGCGACGATAGTCACACTAGGGTCAATGGCTTTTGCACGCACATATGACATGCATAATAATTTTGTGTAATCTTCGGGATTGACACGTTGGTCGCCCCATTCTGGATAGATGTTTGGCTCATTCCAAATTTGGTAATGCCCTATTCGCCCTTTATAACGCGATACTACTGCTGCGACGAAATCAGCATAATCTTCAAAATCAGCGGGTGGTCCTAGTGTGCCTAAATCGCGGTAGCCTTTGTGCGCCCATTTGGGTGGCGAGCCCAAACGTGCGATCAATTTAAGGTTGTTTCGTTCCACCAAGCTCACGATGTTGTCATATTTATCCCATGCGCTTATCGGTTGTGAAGCTGAATTGCGGCGATCCATATAATCGCCTTTTGCGTCTATTTCGATATCTTCCCAGACAAACTGTTGTCGCACCCATGTGAATCCAGCATCTTTGATCAGCTGTAGTTGGCGCTCACGTTTAGCAGGCTCAACTTCTTGCTCCAAAAATGTATTAATGCCATAGGGTAGGTCAGTATTTGGTCGAACTGGCACATCGCTAGCCAAATTTAATTTTGGGCGAAGAAGGTCTATGGTGCGATTCCACAAAGCACGCACTTGCGGAAGCACTAGCTCTTCTCCCGTTGCACGTTCGAGAAAGGATGGGTGTGTAGAGCATGCAACCAGCACAAATGCGGCAAGAAAGAACCTAGATGTTTTTATCACTGCAAGCAAAAAAGTAGCGGGAGGCTGTGTGATTTACACAGCCTCCCGCTTGCATATACATATCGTTGTA
>CAZVQE010000087.1:0-8847 GCA_964628875.1 uncultured Anaerolineae bacterium | reverse complement strand
GTCAGCGCGGGCGGCTACCACCATCACATTGGCATGAATACATGGCTCGGCGTGGGTGCACCGCCACCACCTGCCGACGCGACGGGGTTGCGTTATTACACGATAGTTTTGCCGAATGAGGCTGAGCGCGAGCGCGTGCTGGCGCGATTGCGTGAGGCAAAGATTGACACACAACATACACCGGATGGCTGGCTTGTGCGCGATCCATCACAAAATGGCGTGATGCTGTCGGTGGCGTAATGAGTGAGACCGTCTACGTTAGCGTGAACGTAGACGGTCTCAAAAATCTACTTCGCCACAACCGGCAGCGGAGACGCAACTGGCTTGCGACCAAGATCGCGTAGAGTACGTAAGTGGCTTACGAGTGCTGCGCGCCACGTTGGATAGGTGTAATGCTGCACGCCAAATTCGTCACACGTCGCTTTGACGATCTTGGCAATCTCAGGATAGTGCAAGTGGCAAATCTGTGGATATAGATGATGCTCGATTTGATAGTTTAGCCCGCCGACATACCAATTCAAAAAATGATTGTTTGGCGCAAAGTCAACCGTCGTCTCGACCTCGTGAATCGCCCACTCATTTTCAAAGCGCAGTGGGTCGCCGCTCGGCTCCGGAAATTTGCACGGCTCCATGACATGCGCGAGCTGAAATACGACCGCAAGCGTCAGCCCAACGGTCATCATCAACAACACCCATCCAATAAGCGCCAACCACCACGGCATGACCATCATCGGAATGACAAGCACAACCAGCGCATAAACCAATTTACCAAACACGAACACCACGCGATCACTCAGGCTCATTTTTGGATAGTGATGATAGGGGTCAGAATACTCCGTAAAAAACACGCGCAGATCACGAATCAGAAAGCTAAAGCCGGTCAAGCCATACACAAACGGACTGTAAATGTGCTGCGCGCGAAATGCCGGTTTCCATTCATCATGCGGGCTAAAACGAAACATGCCTTGCGTCTCGAGGTCTTCGTCGAGTCCGGCGACATTTGTATAGGTGTGATGCCAGACGTTGTGTTTTTGCTTCCACACAAAGCCACTCGCGCCGAGCAGCTCGATGCACAGCCCCATGATTTTATTGACCCACGCACGGTCAGAGTAACCGCCGTGGATGGCATCGTGCATGGTGTTAAAGCCCAAGCCAGCGACGATAAAACCCCACCATACATACAGCGCCAGCACCCATGCATTGCCTGTGCTGCCGACCATGAGAATGGCTATGTATGTCAATACATAAAGCGCCATCAAGATAAACGACTTGGCATACATAGATGGCACGTCGCGTTGTTTGAGGTTGTTGTTTTTGAAATAGTCTTCGACGCGTTGATTCAGTGTGCGACGAAAGTTGAGTTGCTTTGTAAACGGAACGGACTTTGCGGGATGCTCTTTGAGAACTGCCACTCGATTGTTTTTCCTATAGATAAATTTGTTCTATCTTACCGCGCTAGGTTCGGATAATTGATATTTGACTTTTAGTGCGAATTGTCATTTGTCATTCTGAGACTCATAAAGCCGAAAAAGCTCTACCGCAATTCACACGCAAGGGATTCTTCGCTCCCGTTGGTCGCTCAGAATGACATTAGCACTTTTGTGCGCCTAACTCGCATTCATGCTGCGCAATCACCGACCTGTAAATTTTGGCGCGCGCTTCTCTGTAAAGGCTTTCACACCTTCGGCAAAATCGGCGGTCTCGGCGGCGGTTTGTTGGAGTTGCGCCTCATAGTCAAACGCCTCCATAAACGTGCTGGTCATCGCGCGATTCATGGCGCGTTTGGTGAGCGCAATGGCAATTGGAGCGCGCTGAGCCAAATGCTCCGCCCATGTTTGGGCTTCCGCCGTGAGCGTCTCCGCGCTCACAACGCGATTCGCCAAGCCAAGCTCAACACAGCGCGCCGCCGTGATGCGCTCTGCCTCGATGGCAAGCTGAAATGCTCGGCTGTAGCCAACTTGGCGCGCCATGAGCCACGTCGAGCCACAATCCGGCACGAGCGCGATACTGCTAAACGCCTGCGATACAAATGACTTTTCACTCATGATGCGCAGGTCACATACGAGCGCCAACGACGCGCCCGCACCCGCCGCTGCGCCATTCACCGCCGCAATCGAGGGCTTTTCCATTGAGTAGAGTGTGGCGATCACGGGACGATACACATGCGCAAGGTGATCAATGAGCATATTGGGCTTCTTGCGCGCTTGGTCGTCGAGCCCGCCGATGTCTTGCCCCGCGCAAAACGCCTTGCCTGCGCCGGTCAGCACCACCACACGCACATTTGCATCGCGCTCGGCGGATTTGATTGCCTTTGCCAACTCGATGAGCATTGCGTCTGTAAATGAATTCATGCGCTCGGGTCGGTTGAGCGTGATCGTCGCTACGTTGTTTTTTACCGCATACAAAATCAGGTCTGTGTCCATACTTTGATTTTATGCAGATTCCTTTGGTATAATTTTTCGAACTGAGCCGAAGTGGCGAAATTGGCAGACGCGCCACGTTCAGGGCGTGGTGAGGGCAACCTCTTCCGGGTTCAAGTCCCGGCTTCGGCATTTTGATTCTTGTGACGTGCGCGGCGTTGCGCATCAGTGAATAAAAAAGTAACATGATGTCGCCTAATCCTCAAAGCCAGCCTTCGACTTTACGCAATTTGCAGACGCAGTTTGGACTTTTCATCAAATTGTTACCTGCCATTGTGATGCTCATACTAGCGATCTCGATCACCGCAAACATGATTGGTCAATATAAGCTGTACACAGAGGTAGGCAAGCAGGTCGAGGTGCGCAAAGCCGATGTGCAAAAACAAGAGCAAAAATTAGTTGGGTTGCGCAATGCGCTGCAGTACGCCAAGACGGATACATTTGTCGAGCGTTGGGCGCGTGTCAAGCTGCAATACGCCAAACCCGGCGAAAATGTCGTCATTGTCCCCGCTGATGTCCTAAAAAATTCGAGCCAAAAAACTCAAACGTGGATTGATGAGTTTTTGGACTAGCAACACCGGCTAAACGCCGGTTGTTTATTAATGGAGCATAATGTTTGGAAGAGATAAACAAACTGTAAACACGCCCCAACAACAAGCAAACACACAAGCCAACTCCGGCGGATCACAGATTGCGCCAAAAATCGAAACCGTCATCGGACCAAACTGCCATGTGAGCGGCGTATTGCAAAGTGATGGCGGCATCCGCGTCGAAGGCATATTTGAAGGCACGCTACACACAACCGGAAATCTCATCATCGCCGAGACCGCGCGCGTCATTGCCGATGTCAATGCATTTAACATGGTGGTATCAGGATCAGTCAAAGGCAACGTCACCGCCAACCGCCTCGAAGTCACCGAAAGCGGCAAAGTCTGGGGCGATCTCAACGTCAATAGTCTGCTACTCGCCGAAGGCGCATATCTACGCGGACAAACCAACATGACAGGCGATATCGAGCCGCCTGTGGTGGAGCCACCGCGCATCTCAGCGCCAAAGCCCGTGATCGCCGAGCTCGAAAGCCCAAACAACTAAAATAGTGGCATGTCTGCATTGACGCCAGAGGTGGTCGAGCGAATTGCCCTGCTCGCGCGCCTCGCTCTCACCGAAGAAGAAAAATCGCTGTTTGCGCATCAACTGTCTGCGGTGCTGGATCACGCCGCCGCGCTCGAAGCCATAGACGTCAGCAACGTGCCGCCAACTGCGACCGTGTTGCCGATACGCAGCGTCGTGCGCGAACAAGACGCGGTGTATGGCTCGATCGCGCGCGAGGATGCGCTCAAAAATGCGCCGCGCACAGATGGCAAGAGTTTCATTGTGCCGGCAACGCTCGGCGACGCGGAGTGAGCTATGAGTAATCTACTCGGACACACCATCGTCAGCGCGCGCACCGGATTGCGCACTCGCCAATTCACATCGCAAGAGCTAACACGCGCCTATCTCGATCAGATTCACAAACACAACGCGCGACTCAACGCCTATATCACAGTGGACGATGAGTACGCCATGCAAATGGCGCGCGCAGCGGATGAGCGCATCGCGCGCGGCGACGATACGCCCCTGCTCGGCGTGCCAATTGCAGTCAAAGATGTCCTATGTACGCGCGATATGCGCACAACGGCTGGCTCGCGCATTTTGGAGAATTACGTGCCGATGTGGGACGCGACCAGCGTCAAACGATTGCGCGATGCGGGCGCGGTTTTCCTTGGCAAAACAAATACAGATGAGTTTGCGATGGGCTCATCCACCGAAAACTCAGCCTACGGCGTAACACACAACCCGCACGATGAGACGCGCATTCCGGGCGGCACATCCGGTGGTAGCGCGGCAGCCGTTGCGGCGGATCTGTGTGTAGCGGCGCTTGGCACCGACACAGGCGGCAGCGTGCGCCAGCCCGCCTCTATGTGCGGCGTGGTCGGTCTCAAAAATACTTACGGGCGCGTATCGCGCTATGGCTTGATCGCCTGCGCCTCATCGCTCGACTCGGTCGGCGTGCTGACCAAAAATGTCGCAGATGCGGCAACCGTGCTCAATGTAATGGGCGGTCACGACGCACTCGACTCGACCTCGCTTGACAGCGCGCCTGTTGATCTCAATGTGATTACGCGCGATGCAGTTGCCAGCCTCAAAGGTCTGCGCGTCGGCGTGCCAAAAGAGTTTTTTATTGACGGCATGCAACCTGAGGTGGCGCAGCATGTGCGCGCTGCGATTGGTGAATTGGAGCGCGCGGGCGCACACATCGTCGAGATCAATTTGCCCAATACGCCACTGAGTGTGCCGGTGTACTACATCATCTTGCCCGCCGAAGCCAGCGCCAATCTGTCACGATTTGAGGGCGTGCGCTTTGGTGCGCGTGTGCCATCCGACGATCTGATCGAGATGTATCAAAACACGCGCGGCGCAGGATTTGGCGCTGAGGTCAAGCGACGCATCATGCTCGGCACCTATGCACTCAGCGCCGGCTACTACGATGCGTATTACATTCGCGCTCAAAAGGTGCGCACACTCATCAAACGCGACTTTGAGCAGGCGTTTGAAAAGGTAGATGTGATCGCCGCGCCAGTTGCGCCCAGCACCGCGTTTAAGATCGGCGAGAAAATCAGCGACCCGATTCAGATGTATCTTGAGGATGTGTTTACGTTGCCGCTCAGTCTCGCTGGCATGTGCGGCATCAGTGTGCCGTGCGGATTCGATTCAAATAAGTTGCCCATTGGCTTGCAGTTGATGGGTCCGATGCTGGGCGAGCAGACGATCCTTCGCGCGGCGCAGGCATTTGAGCAACTCCATTCAAAAAACTAAATATGAAAGTCATCATCTTGCTTGCCGGCTACGGCACGCGCCTCCGCCCGCATACGTATACAAAGCCAAAGCCGCTCATCAACGTGGCTGGCAAACCCGTGTTGGGTCACATTCTTGATAAGCTGATCGAGGCGGGCGCGACCGAGATGACCTTTGTGGTGGGTTATCTCGGCGAGCAGATCCAAGAGTATGTCGGGCGCGTGTATCCACAAGTCAAAGGCACCTATGTGGAGCAAAAAGAACTCAACGGACAGGTGCCAGCGATCCTACTGGCAGAGTCGTCGGTGAATGAGGGTCCGGCATTCGTCGTGTTTGGCGACACTTTGGCTGAGGTGGATTTGAGTGTGCTGCGCAAGTCCGATGCAGATGGCGTGATATACGTGCGCGAGGTCGAGGATCCGCGCCGCTTTGGCGTGGTGAAGTTGGACGCGCAAAATCACATTGCGCAGCTCATCGAAAAGCCTGCCGAGATGGACAATCGCCTCGCGGTGATCGGGTTGTATTACGTCAAAGACGCCGCCGCACTGATGAGCGCGTGCAAACAACTCGTGCAACGCAATATTCAAACCAAAGGCGAGTTTTATCTCGCAGATGCGCTCAATCTCATGATCCAAAGTGGCGCCAAGTTACGCGCGCAGACCGTAGATGTGTGGCTCGACGCGGGCAAACCCGAAGCCGTGCTTGACACAAACCGCTATCTATTGGCGCATGGTCATGACAACAGCGCGGTCTGGCGCGAGAATTACGATTGCGTCGTTGTGCCGCCGGTCAATATTCATCCGAGCGCAAAGATAGAGCATAGCGTCATTGGACCCAATGCCACGATCAGCGCCGAATGTCACATCGTCAACAGCGTGGTGCGTGATAGCGTCGTGGATTCAGGCGCTGAGGTGATTGATCACGTGCTGGCAAATTCACTCGTCGGGCGCGATGCGGTGCTACGTGGTCGCCCGCGCCGCTTTAACGTCGGCGACAATAGTGTCGTCGGCTTTGATGAAGACTAGAAAATAGGACGCGGATCAACAGGATTTTAAGGATTGGTATTCACATATTTTGAGACCTGTGCTTTTAGACTTTTAAAATAGGACGCGGATCAATAGGACTTTCAGGATTGGCTTTCAAGGGTTGCAATGGAGCTGAAACACAAAGATTTAACTGAGAAAATCATTCGTGTGTTTTATAACGTGTACAACGCGCTTGGCTATGGATTTTTAGAAAAAGTGTATGAAAATTCGATGGCAATTGAATTAAATCAAGCTGGACTCAAATCCATACAACAAGTTCCAATTCCTGTCTATTTTCGCGGAGCGGTTGTCGGTGAGTATTTTGCAGACCTTGTCATTGATAATCTCGTACTTGTTGAGCTAAAAGCTACAAGTAAACTCATCGAACAACACGAGGCACAATTACTGAACTATCTAAAAGCCACGCACTACGAAATAGGATTATTGCTTAATTTCGGTCCAACTCCTGAGTTTCGCCGAAAAGCATTTGACAATGCTAAAAAAGTAAACCTTAGAAAATCTGATCATGAAAATCCTGTAAATCCGCGTCCCATCAACTAATCATGCGTAACTTTATTTCACAACGTGTCGCCGCCGTGCCACCCAGTGGCATCCGCAAGTTTTTTGACATCGCCGCACAAAATCCAAATGTCATCTCGCTCAGCATCGGTGAGCCGGACTTTGTCACACCAAAGCCGTTTATTGATGCCGCCAAGCTGTCACTCGATCAAGGCAAAACCGCCTACACAAGCAACAGCGGCACAGTCGAGCTGCGCCGCGCGATCTGCAAAAAGATCAACGATTTGTATGGCGTGAGCTACGACCCTGATACCGAGATCTTTATCACGGTCGGCGTCAGCGAAGGCATGAACGCCGTCGCCACTGCCATGTGCGATTTTGGCGATGAGGTCATCGTGCCACAACCGTGCTTTGTGGCTTACACCGCGGCTGTGCAGTTTGCAGGCGGTAAAGCTGTGACGGTGCAAACCAGCAGCAAAAATGACTTTCAAGTCAGTGCGGCTGATATTGAGCCGCACATCACACCGCACACAAAAGCCATTCTCATCGGCTACCCAAACAACCCAACCGGCGCGCTCAACAGCCGCGAAAACATGCTCAGCATCGCCAAGCTCGCCGAGAAATACGACCTCGTCGTGTGGAGCGACGAAGTCTACGACCGCCTTGTGTATGGCGATGGTCAGCATGTGTGCTTTTCGGCGCTGCCCGGCGCTCGCAACCACACCATCATGTTTGGCGGATTTAGCAAAGACTACGCCATGACGGGTTGGCGCTTGGGTTACGTGTGTGGTCCGGCAGAATTAGTCGCCGCCGCGCGCAAAGTGCACCAATACATCATCATGAGCGCGCCGACCATGAGCCAATGGGCGGGCTTAGCGGCGATTGAGCAAGGCGACCCATTTGTCAACAACATGTTGCACGAATACGACCGCCGTCGGCGTCTGCTCGTGCGCGAGTTAAACAGCATGGGGCTTGATTGTTTTGAGCCCAAAGGCGCGTTTTACGCTTTTCCAAATGTGTCAAAGAGTGGCATGCTCGGCGAGCAATTTGCTGACACGCTGCTCGCCGAAGAAGAAGTCGCGCTCGTGCCCGGCAGCGCATTTGGTGAGAGCGGCAAAGAGCATGTGCGCATCGCCTACGCGCAAAGCTATGAAAACATCGAGCGCGCGCTCGAGCGCATGTATCGCTTTATGCGCCGACACGGATAAATCGCACTCATGACAAATTCCGATTCATTCAAACAAGTCATGCGCCAGTGGGCGGCGACTGTCACCATCGTCACCACAAAAGCCGATGGCTTGAGCTATGGGCTGACTGCGACTTCATTTACCTCGCTCGGCATCAACCCGCCGACGGTGCTCGTGTGTGTAAATCGCAATGCGCGCACGCATTCGCTCATTGAGCAGAGTGGCATCTTTTGTGTAAATCTGTTGTCGAGCGAAATGAAATCCATCTCAGACCGATTTGCCGGACGCATGCCAGATGTCGAGCGCTTTGCGGGTCTGCAGACACATGTCGCAGCGACGGGTGCGCCTGTGTTGAATGAAGCGTTAGCCTACTTGGATTGCAAGGTGATTGATAAACACATCGGGGGCGACCACACCATCTTTATCGGCGAGGTGCTGGCATGCGAGGTGCAACAGACGCACACACCCCTGCTCTATCTCAACGGCAAGTATCGCGCTGTAGGAGATGAGGTTTAGCGTAATGGGACTGCAAGCCATTCAACAAGCCTTTGCAGCCGCGCGCGCCAAACAGCGCGCCGCGCTCATGCCGTATTGGACGCTCGGCTATCCAACCGTCGAAAAGTCAATCGAGATCATCGAGGCTATCGCACGCGCAGGCGCAGACATGATTGAGCTTGGCATCCCATTTAGCGACCCGATGGCTGATGGCGTGGTGATCCAACGCACCACACAGGTCGCACTCGCCAACGGCATCACCATGCAAAAGTGCATGCACATCGCGCGTGAGCTGCGTGCGCGTGACGTGCGCGTGCCGCTGTTTGCGATGGGCTATATGAATCCATTGATTGCATACGGCGAAGA
>CAZVQE010000086.1:0-8849 GCA_964628875.1 uncultured Anaerolineae bacterium | reverse complement strand
ATATCCACCAGCCCCATCCAACTCAACGGCTCATTCAAAAACAGATGAATCGCCACACGCTCGACGATATCCCAACCTTGCGACTCGGTTTTGGCTTTGCCAAAAGTGATGCGATAGGGGTTGTTATCGGCGTAATACGGCGTATGAAAATATTGCGTAGCGCCGCGCATGTCGCGCCCACGATAGCGCCGCGCAAACAAAAACTCATATTGTGCGCGATGCATCTCATCTACCAAATGCTCGGTGGTGATCCATGCAGTTGGGTTGCCGCTGGATAATCGCGCCATGACGCCCAACAAGGCAACGCGCGCTTTGGCAAGCTCAGGCGGCGCGGGGATTGTGGCGTTGTATTCGAGCTGCTCGGGGATGCGATACACCTCGTGCCACACATTTTGGTCACGCCATACCTCAAAGCAACGCTTGATGCGCTGAGTGAGTGACAGGTCAAAAAACGCCGAAGCCGCATTGACTTTGATGACTTGATGATCGGTTTTGTAATCCTCGATAAACACACCCGCCTGCGTAAGCAGCCGTCGCAAAAACCACACGCGCGGTAAATTGACTTCTTCTTTTGCAGCAGTAGCGGGCAAATTGAGCGCTGATAGCACATGCTTCCACGCGGATTTGTAGACCCAGTTGCTGATGGTAATTGGAACGCCGCTGCTGCGACGCACATAGCGCCAGTAACGCCCTAAGTTGCGTTGAAAATCATAGGCTGATCCGCTTATCACAATCGTCGGTTCATTGACTTTCATGCGACCACCTTTGGCGTGTGATCTTTGGCGGCGATCTCGAACGCCAGCTCATCTACGGCGCTGTCACGGATCACCGCCACGCGCGGCGAAATCTGATACACGATGTGTTGCGCGAGTGATGTGCTTGCCATTAATTCGCGCAACGCCACATCGTCGGCGCACTCGATGAGTGTCAGCGCGTCATACACGCGCACACGCCCAAATCGCGCCGCCAGCGCGGCGAGCTCGACGTGAGTTTCGGCAGGCAGCGGCGCGCCAAATTTTTCAAAGCAATGCGCAATCTCATCAACCGAAATGTTTTGCTCAAAGCCACGCTCGACAGAGGCTTGATTTACTGTGTAGGTGAATGGCGCATCCGCCGATGTGCCGATCTTGCGCATCAGACTGATCAGCTCGGCGCGATTGGCTGACAATGGCACCCGCACCGTCTGTGGGTTGAGCCACTCGACGGGTTGTGCTGTGCGCTCAGCCGGTCGTGCGCTGGCGGGCAAATCATTGTCGGCGGTCATCAGCCACGTGCCTACATCCGTCACGAAAAATGATTGCAACTCGCCGCGTTTGTTGCGCGAACACTCGACCGCGCCAAAATAAAACAACGACTGTCCAACAATTTGCTCGATGATGACGCCGATCACTTTGCGCCACATGTCGTAGTTGTTTAGATCGAGGCGCTGACCGTTGGATGCCGCGCCCAGCCACCACTCTTGATCTGATAGCCATGTGTGAGCGCTGTCAGGGCGCAGCGCAAATATCGCCGCGAGAAACTTTTCAAAGTCAATCCACCCAGCGTTTGTTTGTAGCTGTGCCGCTCGTACGCAACGAACAACCAATCGGCGCAATGCGCACCACTCTGCGGCAAGGTCATACGCATTCATGTTGGTCGCGCCAATCGCGCGCATCACCCGAAATGCGTTTTGTTCGGCGACAGGCGTCATGCATTCGATTGCGCTGGTGGCTTGCGTCGCCCATGCGTTCCATAGTTGTCTTAGCTTGTTTGCGGGCGAATCGCCGATCCAGCGCTCAAAGGTCTCATCATTGACCGACAGCTTGCCATCATCAGAGCTGCCTGTGGCTGGCGCGGGCGGATTGAGCAGTTGCAACGGTGTCGCCAACGCATACAGTAGATAGATATGCTCGCGTGACAGCCCCGTCATGTTTTGCAGCGATTCAAAAGAGCCGTCGCTCAATCCGTATTTGATAATGACGCTCATGCCGCTGCGCGCGTCGGGCACCCAGCCTTGACGCGAGCGCATGATGCGCTCAGCTTCTTCGGCGTCATGTTCCCAATTCATCAACCACGCCGTCGTGAATGTGCGCGCATGAGGTGGCAAAGTCATGCGCATCTGCACCGCGCCGCGAAATGCCGCCTCAATAAAACCATCCATCGCTTGTAGCAGCAAGACCGGTGCTGCCGATGTGCTCGCTGGTTTGGCTGAATCGAGGTTGGTGTCCGTCAGCATCAGCGGCGCAAGATGCTCATTTACTGCCAAGAGCTGATAGTGTGATTCATAGCGCTGACCGATAGCAACAACACTCTGCGATGGAAAGAGCAGCGCGCGCCGCCGCAGCGATTCAAGTAGCTCGGTGGTGGCTTTGTCACCGTCTATAGGTTTTGCATCGAGTGACAACAAGTGCGTCGCCAATGCACGAGGAAAAGGCAGTGTGATGTCCCATGCTGTGTAGAGTCGTCGCAGTAGGCGCGTTTGCTCGGCGGATAAGCCATTCAAAAAATCAGATGGTGTCTGCGCGCGCACCTCTAGCGCAGTGACGATCTGCTCGATGATGGCGCTCTTGAGTGTGCCTTTGAGCGTGAGATCGAGCGAGCGCGCCAGCTCGCGCAACTGCGCGGACGTAAACTCACTCTCGACCGTTTCACGCAGATCAAACGCGCGATTGAGAATGGATGTGGCACGCGCCCAAGTTGGTTTTTGTGGCGCCGCTTTTTTTGCGATGCTGGGTGCGGACAATCGCGCTTGTGCCACGATCTTACGCAACTCCGACAGCGGCAACTCAAAGGCTTCATTGAGTGTGTGGCGCGCCGTGATGTACTCGAGCATGTCGTCATATTCGTGCGATTGCACACCGAGCGTGTCGAGTGCGCTCAGCAGGTCTTCGATGCCATCGTAATTTGTGTCAGCGTCTGTATAACGTTGAGGTGGCGAATATGTGCGATATCGTGACATGGCTTAGCTCGTCGCAAATTGTTTTGTTGCGGTTGATGTGCGTCGCGCGGGCGCGGCATTCATTGCCATCACGGCAGGCTGAAAGGCAGCGACCTCATCCTCATACAAGATGTCATAGTGGTAGCCTTGCTCGGTCAAAAACATTTGACGTTTGGCGGCAAAATCTTGATCGAGGGTGTCGCGCGTGACGATGCTGTAAAAGTGCGCCAGCAAACCGTTTTGCTTGGGACGCAACACACGCCCGAGTCGTTGCGCTTCCTCCTGACGCGAGCCAAACATACCGCTAACTTGGATCAGCACATTGGCATCCGGCAGATCCACCGAAAAGTTGCCGACGCGCGAAAGCACGAGTATGTTGATCTCGCCGTCGCGGAATTGGGCGTAAAGCTTTTCGCGTTCGCGCACGGGCGTCTCGCCCATGATGATCGGCACATTGAGCCGCTGCGCAATCGCCTCGAGCTGATCTAAAAATTGCCCGATGATGAGCACAGAATCTTCGCGGTGTTTGCTCATTAGCATCGAGAGCATCTCGTTCTTTTTGCGGTTGCTCGACGCAAAGCGATATTTTTTGTCTTGCTGCGTGACTGCGTACTCCATGCGGTCTTCGTCATCGAGCGCCACGCGAATTTCATGACATTCGGCGGTGGCGATCCAGCCTTGTTGCTCGAGTTCCTTCCACGGCACATCGTATTTCTTTGGGCCGACGAGCGAAAACACATCACCCTCCGCGCCGTCCTCACGAATGAGTGTCGCAGTCAGCCCGAGCCGTCGGCGCGCCTGAATCTCAGCCGTGATGCGAAAGATAGGCGCGGGCAATAGATGCACTTCGTCGTAGACGATCAAGCCCCAATCGAGTGACGTAAATATCTGCATGTGCGGATAGTCCTCGAGTCGCGGCAGTTTTGTTTTTGAATTGGAGCCGCGGCGACGTGGTAGATCGTCGTCATCGTCTTCGCTTGATGGTGGCGCGAGCTCGCCTGCGGATTTAGCTTTGCGTGGGCGATAGGTCAGCACCTGATAGGTGCACAGCGTGACCGGTTTGATCTCTTTTTTGAGACCGGTGTATTCGCCAATTTGATCCTCAGTGAGTGTCGTCTTGTCGAGTAGCTCGCGGATCCATTGACGCACGGCTATCGTATTTGGACACAAGATCAGCGTCGCGGTTTGTGCGCGCGCCATGGCTGCCATGCCGACGATGGTCTTGCCCGCGCCACACGGCAATACGATTACACCGCTGCCGCCGGCTGGACTACCATTCGCCCAGTACACGTCGGCGGCGTCAGACTGATAGTGGCGCAGCTCAAATGGCGCTCCAGTTAATGCGCCCAATGAGCGCAATTCAAATGGCACATGCGCGCCCTCGACGTAGCCCGCCAAATCCTCCGGCGGATAGCCGATCTGCAACAACACGCGTTTGACGTGCCCGCGCTGCGCGGGGTCAATCTCATAGGTGCGCGCGTCGAGCCGCCGCAACGCCAACGGCTGAAAATGTTTGTGGCGCGATAGCTCTTCCATCAGCACGGCGTCGTCAGACACCAACAGCATGTGACCGTCTGCCAGCACGATTTTGATGCGTCCGTAGCGGCTGATCTGCTCGGTGATATCTACGCGTACGTTATCGGGTAATGGATATTTGCTGAATTCGGCTAAGCCGCTCAATATTTCTTGCGCATTGACGCCGGCTGCTGCCGCGTTCCACAGTGAGAGAGAGGTCAGGCGATAGGTGTGTACGTATTCGGGGCTTTTTTCGAGCTCGGCAAATCGCGCCAGCACGTCGCGCGCCTCCGCGTAGCGCGGGTTGTCCACCTCGAGCAAAATGCTCTTGTCACCTTGCACAATGACGGGGTTTTCAGGCTTATAGCCCTGCATCATAAACTTTTGATTATAACGACGCAGGTGAGAAAAAAGCAAGGACGAGGTGAGAGATTGCGTCTACGACTTGTCAAATACTATTTTAAGTATGCCCTCCTAATAGGGCACGATATTTGGCAAATGACTGTTTTGAGAAATTATCAAAACCCCAGTTTGAGATAGTAGATAGACGTTCATTCACCCATTGTTTAACTTCAGATATAGATACACATGAAAAGCCTTCGATTAACTGAAATAGTGGATTTTTAGTGTGAGTGACAAAAATTTTTCCACCAGCAAATCCATAATGTGCTATTGAGTTTCGGATTTTTATTTCATTTTGCAAACTACCGAAACTGTGGATTTTGTTAATCAGGTTTTTGAGCAATGGATTTTTGTTGTTTTTCAATTCATTTAGTGATCTAAATGAATGATAGGCAGTCAAAAATTGAATACGAAAAAGAAGGGTTGCGTCATTTGGAAATAACTTTGGTAGAAGATTATGTGCAATATTGACTTGACACAATACAAAAAGCATTGTCATTGCATCAAACCTAGAATTTAGACCGCACTTTTCTGCGACTCCATCATAAACATTTTTAGAAAAAAAGTCGTTATGAGTGATATTTAATGGTAAGGGTTGTACATTCAAGTTATAGCGATTTGTATTTATTTGTTTTGAGTTGAGGATCGTTTTTGTATCTTCTATATATTGACCAACTTTACAACCGAAGCTTTTAGCTTTTTGATTAATCTCAGAAAGTTCTTTGTCATTTAGTAATTCGATTTCTTGTAGAGTCAAACCTAATGCAGAAAACGCGATTGGCGTTAAATAAAATAGATTGCCGTCAAGAAAATAAATCCCTAAGTCGGGTTGTAAATATCTCCCGAGAAAGAGTTGCAGTCTGTTTTTATTGAGAGCCATCCTTCTCTCACTCATTCGCTGAAAGATAGCGAATGTTTTATTCAACCCGTCCCGTCCACCGTCTTTGTCATCGAATAGTTTCAATAAGGCGCGCAATTTGGCGACAGAAGATTGAAATGAATTTGCAACAATGGATTTTGTTTGTATCATATTCTGCTTCTTTAAATACGTTTTACTTTCTTCAGAAATAAATCCTAATAGCGGAGAAACGCATAGTGTGAGGTATCGAGAATATGGACTTTCATTGATTCTTTCCATCAAAATTATGGTGCTTGAAATATCATCAGCAAGTAAATCGAGTTCGAGTTTTTTGTAATCCATATATTGGCAAATTTGATTCTTATTTCGCCAGCTCAACCAACATTGCCGCACCAGCTTTGATGCCGCCGATAAAGTTATCAATCACGAGATTTTCGTTTGGTGCGTGGTTGGCTTCGTCGGGGTTGCCATAAGGCACAACCACCGACGGCACGCCGAGGATTTTTGTCCAGACATACTCGGGCAAACTGCCACCTGCGGACGGCACCAGCAGGGCAGGCGCACCAAAACCCGCCTCGACTGCGCGCTTGATCGGCGCGGTAAACCATGAATCAATCGGCACGCGCGAAGGCTCCATCTGCCCGCGGCTAAACTCGATTTGCACCTCAGGCGCGTGTTTGCGCACATGCGCGCTGACTTTGGCAATCGTGTCGTCCACCGTCATGGCTTCGACGAGGCGGATATCGCACTTGGCAAATGCCTCGCTCGGTAGCACGGTCTTGCTGCCGGGTCCGCCATAGCCGCCATGTAATCCATTGATCGTGAAGGTCGGATAAAACATGGTGCGCTCGTAGAATGGGCGCTCAGCGGGTGCATCCAATCGCACGAGCTGTAATGAATCACGCACTTCGCGTTCGCTGTCAGGCAGATTTGCCATCGCCGCGCGCTCAGCCGCAGTCGGCGGCAACACACGGTCGTAGATGCCATCAATCGTGATGTGACCTTGAGCGTTTTTCATGGTGGCGAGCAAATGCACGAGCGTCCAAATTGGATTCGGTGCGATGCCGCCAAAGTTGCCGCTGTGCATGTCGTGCGCCGCGTGTTTGACCCGCAACGTAAAGCTGACCACACCCCGCACGCCAAATTCCACCGTAGGCTGACCGCTGCCGTGCATAGGACCATCGCAGGTGATCACGAGATCGCTGCGCAGCGCCTCGCGTTGCTGACGCACAAACTCAGGCATGCGTGGACTGCCAATCTCCTCTTCGCCTTCAAGCACAAAGGTGACGTTGCATGGCAGGTCGCCATTCACCGCCAGCAGCGTCTCGAGCGCGAGCAACTGCGCAAAGTGCTGACCTTTGTTGTCGGCGATGCCGCGCGCGTAGATGCGTCCGTCGCGGATGGTCGGCTCAAAGGGCGGCGAGAGCCATTCGTCGAGCGGGTCGGGCGGCTGCACGTCATAGTGACCGTAGAGCAAGATCGTCGGTTTGTCTGGGTGAATGTGGCGTGTGCCCATGACAACTGGATGTCCATCGGTCGGTATCTTGCGTGCGTCAAATTGCAGTCGTCGCAGCATGGCAACGAGCATGTCGCCGACCTCGCTGATGCCGATGCCATGTGCGCTGATGCTTGGATGCCGCACATAGTCCATCAGTCTTCGGACAAATTCATCGCGGCGCTGATCTACATGTGCAAATAATTGCTCGTGCGGGTTGCTCATGAGGCGATGATAACGTAGGGGCAGCTCGTGAGCCGCCCCTAAAGATGAGCTAAGGTTTCATGACAATCGGCAGATACACAAGATGATTTTCACCCGCTGGAATGGGTGTTGCAGTCGGTGTCACTGTCGGCGTCGAAGTTGGCGCCGGCGTAACTGTGCTGATTGCGGCTGCGCACTCAAACCCTGCGCAGACCTTGAAGCTGCCGCCGCTGAGATTGTTGCTGGCGCCGATCTGTGCAAAGGTGTTGTCTACGCGATAGCCGCCGCCGCTGGCTGAGCTGCCGCTGTTGCCAAACTGCGCCCAACTCACCTCATAGGTGATGTTGGTCGCGGCAAATGCACCCGCTGCGATGATGACGCACGCCACCAACGCCACGAGTATTTTGGATACGTGTCGCATGATGCTGCCTCCTCGGCTATTGCGCAGAAAATGCAAGCGGTGTTGGCACGATCACCATCACGTTAAACCGAGCGCCATCATTCCATGCGGCAGGTAAGGCGCTGAGATCATAGATGACCCATTTGTTGACGGCGCCACAGACGTTGGCGGCAAGATCAGCATAGTAGACACCCACTGGGGTTTGCGGTGGCGCGATGCCGCCCGATGAGGCTTTGCCGTAATTTGGCGTGACGATCAGGATGGCATTTGGGTTGCCATTGGTCAATGGGTTGTCAATGACGCTGCGCGCCTTGCCAAAGACGGTGACACCGCACGTATTTGTGCCTGTGCCAGAGGTCTTGACGGTGTGGATAAACACCGGTGTCTTTGAATTGACGCCCGCGTTATCTACGGAGATACCACCCGTGCCAATGGCGAGTGCAATTGAATTTGAATAGTAGCCGCTGGCTGACACGCCAATTGCACCGGGCTGACTGGCTGACCCCACGACGCCGACGATTCCACCATTGCCAACCACGCCGTAGCCACCCATAGCATCGCCTTGAGTACCGACGCCTGCCGTATTTGCATTTACGCCAAACACGCCGGGTGTCGTAAAACCAGTGTCGCTGCGCCCAAAAACGGATCGCAGCGCAGTTTTTGGATTCATCTCAACGCCATTCACCAACAAACCGACCTGACTGCTCGACTCAAGGATCGTGGTCGTCAATGAAGGATCAGCTGCATCGCCCACCACCGCTGTAAATAGTCCATTTGCATCGGGCGTGATGCTTTTGTTTGCGCTCTCCCATAGTATGGCATTACCTGACGAATAGGTGCGAAATTTGATCGTGACGGGTGTGCTTACCGGCGCGCCGCTGCTATCTGTAAGGCGCCCCTGATAAGTAAAACTGAGTTTGGTGTCAAGGATTTGAGGAGATTGTGGCGATAACGGCTGATTGCCATTTGATCTCACGCGCCAAGCGCCACCTGCGCCAAAAGCTGAGCTTGTGATTAATAGCGTGATTGCGCCGCTGGCGAGCAGCCCCATGATTCG
>CAZVQE010000085.1:2767-8912 GCA_964628875.1 uncultured Anaerolineae bacterium | reverse complement strand
CGCACGGCGAGCTCCTCGCCGAGACCCGCGCTAATGGCGACGACCAACGCACCCAACGGATTGAGCGCGAACTGGATAATCTTGTTAAACGCTTCTTCGTCGGTTTGTTGCAAACCCAGTTTGTCGAAGATCAACTTCATCAGTGCGCTAATGAGCGACACAGCGATGACCATCGCTATCGCGGCTCCGATTCCCAAGGTCACCTCGCGCAAGGTCGGACGCACCAAGCCAAGCCGCGCCACTGCCTGACGTAGATTGCGCGTGATGCCCGCGCCGACAGCAATAATCGCGCACGGGATGATCCACAGCAGCGTATAGCCCTGTGAGCGTAGCGCGATGCTGCTGTTGATAGGTGAATCGGTCGCGCCGCCAGTGGTGACATCCACTCCGTTGAGCATCTTGAGCAGAGGCGGCTCACCCATCACGATCAACGGCAAAAATGCCAACACGATGACGCCAACGGTGAGCGATAGCGCCACCGCATGCACGAAGTTGTTGGGTTCGATGGGAATGAATCGGGCGAGGGCGCGGCGCATAGGCGGCAATAGACACATTGCCGACAACGCAAACGCCAACAGCACACCGAGTGCTGAGCCGATCAAACTTGGCAGCAGCTTGCTCAAATCTTGCGCGCTCATAGCGTTGGGGTTGCGTTGGATCGCTGTCAGATCAATTCCGCCGAGCGCACTCAACGCTATCGCCAAAATCGCAAACCCACCGATGAGCGTCACCAACCACAGCAACGCCAAAATTTTTGCCCAGTCGCGTTTGAGTCCGAGATACGCCAGCACAGCCAGCGCCATAAACGGCAGAATTTGTATTCCACTTGTGAAGAACAATGCAATTTCTCGAAGAATATTCACGCACGTCAGTATACTCATCACATGCCCGAGGTTGTGCATTATTTTCCAAGATCATTTAAGTGGGGCACCTCAACCGCCGCGCATCAAGTCGAAGGCAACAACACTAACAGTCAGTGGTCGGCGTGGGAAAAACAAGATGGGCGTATCGTCAATGGCGACCGCAGCGGGCAAGCCTGCGAGTGGTGGCGCAACGCCGAAGCTGATTTTGATCGCATGCTAGAGATTGGCAACAACGCGCATCGCATGTCAATCGAATGGAGTCGCATTGAGCCGCGTGAGGGGCAATTTGATGAGGCGGCAATTGAGCGCTATCGTGCGATGCTGCTGGCGCTACGACGACGCGGCATCGAGCCGATGGTGACGTTGCATCATTTTACAAATCCAATCTGGTTTGAAGAACAACGCGGATGGGAACGCGCCGACTTTGCAGTGCCGCGTTTTGAGCGGTTTGTGCGCACGGCGGTGTCTGCGCTTGGAGAGTTTTGTGACATGTGGTGCACGATCAACGAGCCCAATATTTATGCCGTGCTTGGCTACGGTGACGGCGCGATTCACCCGCCCGCCGACACAAATGCACCCGTTGGTAGCGCGCGCGCGATGAATGTCATGCGTAACTTACTCATGGCGCACGCGGCAGCGTATCAAGCCATTCATCAGATACAACCGATTGCACGGGTTGGCATCGCGCATCATATGCGGGCGTTGCAGCCTCTGCGCAACCATGCGCTTGATGGCGCGATTGCCCGCATGCAAGACGCCGCGTTTAATCAAAGCGTTTTGGACGCGTTGATTCATGGTCGGTGGAATGTTGTGTTGCGGCGTGGTGCGTCTTTTGGCGCGAGTAAATTGCGCGGCACGCTCGATTGGATCGGGCTGAACTATTACACTCGGCAGCGCACATTGTTTGACCGCCACGCACGTGAGAGCCTGTATGGTCGCGTCGTGAATACGCCGGGCGCACAGATGAGCGATTTTGATTACGGCGAGATTTACCCCGAAGGTTTGTGGACGATGCTGCGGCGTATCGAAAAAGAAAAAGTGCGCGCGAAAATTAAGCTGCCGATTTATATTACGGAGAATGGCACGCCTGACGCGGATGACGATCATCGTCCTGCGTTTATCTTGCGGCATTTGCGCGTGCTGTGGCTGGCGGTGCAATTTTGCTACGACGTGTATGGCTACTATCACTGGTCGCTCGTAGATAACTTTGAGTGGGCGGAAGGTTGGCGCATGAAGTTTGGTTTGTTTGCGCTTGATCGTGATACACAACAACGCACGCCGCGCCGCAGTGCGATGCTATATCGTGATATCGCGCGGTCGTCGAGTGTCACCGCAGATCACGCGCGCGAGTATGCTCCTGAGGTGTTGCCGATTTTGTTTCCCGGAATAAACTGAGATGTCAGATATCAGATGTGAGACGTCAGATATCTGACTTCTGAAATCTGTTCTCTGGTGTCTGCTAACTTTTATGAATGTCAAAACTTATTTAGATTCCAAGTTGGTTGGTGAATTTGATTCGATGCGCGCGGCGGCGGATGCGATGCCGCAAGGCGCATACACGACATTTCGCACCTATGATCGCGAGCGCGTGTTGCGATTGGAGCAGCATATCGCGCGGTTGAATGAGTCTGTGCGCCTGATCGGGCTGCGCGGCGAAGTGGATGCTGCGGCGTTGCGAAAATGCATTCGCCAAGCGCTCACGCAAGCAACAACGCACGACTCGCGTCTGCGCGTGACCTTTGCGCCGCCGCAGACGTTTGTCACAATTGAGCCGTTTACGCCATTTACACACGAGGTATATCAGCACGGCGTCGCGTGTGTGACAGTGCCGTTGCGCCGCGACAATCCGCTTGCCAAAAGCACGGCGTTTAATGTGGCGGCCAGCGCGGCCTATAAAAAATTGCCGTCCGATGTAAATGAAGGTTTGATGATCGCCGACGATGGGGCGCTCCTCGAAGGTATGAGCAGTAACGCGTTTGTGATTGTGGGTGATACGCTCTATACAGAAAATGAGCGTGTGTTGTTTGGCGTGACGCGCGCGATCGTGCTGGAGTTGGCGCGTGAGATTTTGCCGGTCAAATTGCACGCCGCGCGAATTGATGATCTAGCGAAATTTCAAGAGTGCTTTATCACAAGTGTGTCGCGCGAGATCATGCCTGTTGTCAAGATTGACGCGCAGCACATTGGCACAGGCACGCCCGGAAAAATTACGCGTGAGCTGATTTTGCGTATGCGTGCGTTAGTTGCGCGCGAAGCCAAGCCCGTTTAAGCATTGCGCCGATATAATCTTTCACATGCTAAAAGAAGGTGACAAGCTGCCGAAGTTTTTGGTGGCGTCCGACAAAGAAGGCACGGTCAAATCTACAGATTGGCTGGGCAGCCGTGTTGTATTGTTTTTTTATCCCAAAGATGCAACGAGTGGGTGAACAAACGAAGCCAAAGGCTTTCGCGACAGTATGTCGCGCTTCCAAGAGTTGAACGTAAAGGTGTATGGCATTAGCCCTGATAGCGTTGAGTCACACATTGATTTTGCAAAAGATCACGCGCTAAATTTTCCATTGCTTGCAGATACTACACATGCTGTCTCTGAGATGTTTGGAGCATGGGTCGAAAAAAATATGTATGGCAATAAATACATGGGCGTGCAGCGCAGCACCTTTGTGATTGCGCCAGATGGCAAGATCGAAAAAGTATGGGAGAAAGTCACGCCGGCGGGACATGCTACTGAGGTGCTGGCGTATTTGGAGTCGAAATAACGAGATGTCATTTTGAAGCGGTGAGTGAGCTTGTCGAACTCACCGATGATTTGGCTAGTTCTGCGATAAAGTAAATTTTCATGTCTGATTCGGATGTTTTGATCGTAGGTGCAGGCATCACAGGCGCAACAATCGCCTATAGCTTGGCGCAAACTGGATTGCGCGTCACCATCGTCGAAGCGCAAAATGCTACTTCGGGTGCAGCGCAATTCACAGCGGGACTGGCGTGGGCGCAATCGCCTGAGATCAATCTGGGTCGGTTGGCACACTTTGCGCGTCAGCTAGGCGTAAACGCACAAAATTGCCATGCAACAGAGGCGAGCAGCGATGGCACGGATCAGATCGAATCATTGCGAATCGGAAGCACGCGTGAAGCGCTCATCGTCAACGTCGCAGATCTCACGCAACGCTTGCTTGCACATGAATGAATTAACTATCGGGCGGATTGTGAGATAACTGAAATTACCGAACAAGGCGATGTTTTGATCGGTCAATCGAGCAGCTTTAGTTTTCCTGCAAAAAACGTTGTATTGGCTTGCGGCGCATTTAGCAGTTTGTTGTTGCCTGAGTTGGCTGCGTCGTATCGAATAGCGCAATGTGTGCAGTGGCTGTCAATGCCGCTGGACAAAACTCTGACAGGCATTCCACACCCGCTCATTGCCAACGGCGGTATGTTGCAAATGATTCAAGGGCATGACATGCGCGTGCGTGTAAACACGTGGCACGATGCGCTGGCGGCGGCGCTACCAAAAATTGACATTGATCGCCAGACTGTTGAGCGGTTTGTGAGACGACATTTGCGGCAGACGCAGACCAGCGATTGGCATGCTCATATAACTGCAATGCCAAAAGATCATCTGCCAATAATCGGACGCACTGCAATTACTCCAAGATTAATTTTTGCTATCAACTCAGGCATCAATGGCTTGGCGTGGGTCTTGCATGTGGCTGATCGCGTGTCTACATTGATCGTGTGAATTGATATGCGAGCACGGCGACTGTTGACCGTTTGGGTCATGTTGCAAGTAGGGTGGTTTGGTGTGCGAACACTTGAATGGGTAAATTTTGCCGCGCAAACGCCCCAGGTGCAGTTGCCATTCTCACCTCAACTATTTGCGGCGATCAACGGACTATGTGTAGCGGCATGGCTATGTGCGTTGGTGGCTATTTTCTTGCGCTACAAATATTTTGATCGGGTTACAATCGCCGCTATGTTGTTGTCACAAGGTTTGGACTGGCTGATTTTTGTGTTGAATGGGCGGTCTGACGACGCGACAGCTACAGCTTACTTTCGATTGGCGATCAATGGCGCATTTGCTCTTATTACAATTTTTTTGACCTTGCGCGCACACCGCCGAACTTATTAATTTATCCCTATGACACTAGATTCAAAAATTCAAAAACTGCGCGAGTTACGTGTAAAGGCGCAACTTGGCGGCGGCGCTGAGCGCATTGCACAGCAACATGCTAAGGGTCGCCTGACTGCGCGTGAACGCATTGAGCTGTTGCTTGACAAAGGCTCATTTCGAGAAATAGACGCTTTTGTAGTTGGACGCAATGGCGCGGATGCGTTGACCGACGGCGTAGTGACTGGCTGGGGCACAGTGGATAGTCGGTTGATCTACGTGTTTTCGCAAGATTTTACGGTCATGGGTGGCAGCCTCGGCGAAGCGAACGCAAATAAGATCGTCAAAATACAAGAGATGGCGCTCAAGAATGGCGCGCCTGTGATTGGCATCAATGACAGCGGCGGGGCGCGCATCCAAGAGGGCATCGTGTCATTGGTTGGCTACAGCGATATCTTTTTGCGCAATGTGTTGGCGAGTGGTGTTGTGCCGCAACTCAGCGCGATTATGGGTCCGTGTGCGGGCGGGGCAGTGTATTCGCCGGCGATGACCGATTTTATTTTCATGGTCAAAAACACGAGCTATATGTTTTTGACTGGCCCTGATGTTGTCAAAACGGTAACACACGAGGATGTGTCTTTTGAACAGCTGGGCGGCGCGATGGTGCACAACACGATCAGTGGCGTGGCTCACTTTGCGAGCGAGAGTGAGGCAGATTGTTTATTTATGCTGCGTATGTTGTTGAGCTATTTGCCGAGCAACAACACTGAGGATCCACCGTATGTGAAACCCAAAGATGATCCACTACGCATGGATGAGTCGCTTGATACGATTATTCCGGACAATCCAAACAAACCTTATGACATGAAAGAAATCGTGCGTAAGGTAGTGGACGACGGCGCGTTTTTGGAAGTGCAAGAACATTTCGCGGGCAACATTGTGATTGGCTTTGCGCGATTGGGCGGATACTCAGTCGGGATAGTTGCCAATCAACCGAATGTATTGGCGGGCGTGCTTGATATCAATAGCAGCGAAAAAGGCGCGCGGTTTGTGCGTTTTTGCGACAGCTTTAACATTCCGATTGTCACATTTGAAGATGTGCCAGGTTTCTTGCCGGGTGTCGGACAAGAGCATGGCGGGATCATTCGTAGCGGTGCAAAATTGCTGTATGCGTACTGCG
>CAZVQE010000085.1:0-2757 GCA_964628875.1 uncultured Anaerolineae bacterium | reverse complement strand
GCGACCGTGCCAAAGATGTGCGTCATTACGCGCAAAGCGTATGGTGGCGCATATTGTGTGATGAGCCCGCGCGCAACACGTGGCGACCTCGTGTTGGCTTGGCCCACAGCTGAGCTGGCGGTAATGGGGCCTGACGGCGCGGTCAATGTCGTGTATCGCCGCGAGCTGCAATCCGCTGAGGATGCCATTGCCAAAAAAGCCGAGCTGGTGAATGAATATCGCGAGCAAGTCAGCAACCCGTTTATTGCGGCAGGTCGCGGCTATGTGGATGACATCATCGAACCCCGCGAGACGCGTGCGCGGCTAATCAATGGACTTGAGATGTTGCGAAATAAGCGCGATAGCAACCCGCCACGCAAGCATGGCAACATCCCTCTTTAGCCTTATTTAATGATTGATCTGGCTGAGCTACGTCAAGTCCTAATCAATGGATTTGAGGAACATGAACTCGATGCGCTAGCGCAAAAGTTAGGCATTGATTACGTCATGTTGTCCGGCATTGGGCGCAATGGCAAAGTTCGCGAGATGATCGAGATCGCCCGAGATAAAAGACGTTTGGATGATCTGACTCATGAGGCGAATGGAATGCATCCTGAGTTGGTGCAGCCTTTGATTTATCGCGCGAAGGAACGCCAAATCACTCAAAACGCTGCGAGTCGCACGGCAGGTAATACGCGCGCTACGTGGATTGCCGGCGGACTTGCATTTTTGGCGGTTGCGATATTGATTGTGTGGAATGCAATGCAACCCCGCCAGTTTTTGACGATCACACAGCAAAGCACGCCAACATCTACCGTCGTCGCCGCAACAGCAACCTCGACGTTATCGCAGGATGTGATTGTCGCGGTTCGCGCGGCGGAGACGCGGGTAATTGAAACTTTGCAGGCATCGGTATTGCTTGCCACATTTACTCCCATTCCAACAAATACACCGACACAGACACCGACCTCGACGCCAACAAACACAGCGACTCCAACCGAAACACCTACAGAGACACCAACCATTACACCCACGCCAACTCAGACTTTGACGCCTACAAAAACAGCTACTTCTACGGCGACGCATACATCCACCAAGACGCCAACTGCAACGCCGACTGATACGGAGACTGCAACCGCAACGCAAACACCGACAAACACATTTACACCTAAACCAACATCAACAGAAACTGCAACTTCGACGGCAACAAATACACCCACTGATACAGCTACGAACACACCGACGAAGACAGCGACCAATACGCCGACAGATACGCCGACACGCACACCGACCTATACGCCGAGCGAAACCGCGACACCTACTGGGACTGCAACACATACACCGACCTATACACCGACTGAGACTGCAACAAACACACCGACGAAGACAGCGACCAATACACCGACAGATACACCGACACGCACGCCGACCAAGACAGCGACCAATACACCGACAGATACACCCACGCAAACGCCGACCAATACACCAACGGACACACCGACGCGCACGCCGACCAATACGCCGACGCCGACGGCCACATCGACAAATACACCAACGGACACACCGACGCGGACACCCACAAATACACCGACGGAAACGCCGACGCGCACACCGACCAAGACAGCAACGGAAACCGCAACAGCTACAAATACACCAACGGACACACCGACGCGCACGCCGACCAATACGCCGACTCACACACCGACGCGCACTTCGACGCCAACAAAGACAAACACGCCGACAAACACATCTACTCCGACAAATACGCCAACACCGACGGTCACAGATACGCCGACGGCGACTAGCACGCCGACGCGCACGCCAACGCCGACGCCTTCGGTCAAAATACTCGATGAATCTGCAAATATCTTTGTGCTGGATGTAAATGATTTGGTGGTGAATGCAGTCTCAGGCAATGCGCCATTGAGTGATTTGCAAAGCTATATGCTGCCAGAAGTAGAGGATGAATTGCGCGACTTTTTCTTTAATCGGTTGCCGCGTTTGTTGAGCATTCCTGCGAATCAGGCATATAAGCTCAAAGTGTCTGTGCAATATATTGAAGGACCGAGTGTTACTGAAGATAGCGACCTCGCAACGGTTGAGAGCCGCGAGGCATGGACGTATGCCAGCAACGCAAACTCGCGCACAGTATGCGAGACGCGCGACTATCGTTATCGCCTCATCAAGGTCGCTGGCGCATGGAAACTCATCTCAATTAGAGGCACATTGGTTAGCTCGCGCTGTGAGTGATTTCACGGAACGCAAAAATGAAACAGGCTCAACATGAAAGTTGAGCCTGTTTTTATTCCTAGGGGCAATTGTATTAACCTTAATGCGGCTGTTGCTGCCTCAGTTGCACGGGCTCTTGTTTTGAGCGCGCGCGTAGATTGAGCATTTCTACAAATACTGAAAATGCCATCGCAAAGTAAATATAGGCTTTTTCAATCTCTTTGTGAAATCCTTCGGCGATGAGACTTGTGCCGATCAAAAGCAAAAATGCAAGCGCGAGCATCTTGACGGTAGGGTGGCGATTCACAAAATCACCGAGTGGGCCTGACGCAAATAGCATAATGATGAGCGCAATCACCACCGCAATTATCATGATCTCAACATGCTTTGCCATGCCAATCGCCGTGATAACTGAGTCTAATGAAAAAACGATGTCGAGCAACATGATTTGAATAACAACGCCTGTAAATGAAACCTTTTTCGCATCAGACTTTTCGAGATGTTCTTCGCCTTCGAGCTTTTGGTGTATCTCGTGCGTGCTCTTATAGA
>CAZVQE010000084.1:4471-9038 GCA_964628875.1 uncultured Anaerolineae bacterium | reverse complement strand
AAAAATCACTGACTTATATTTTCATATCGGCAGTGGCATTGGCGGCATGTGCTGCGCCTCAAGCCACGCCGACAACCGCACCCGCCAAACCGGCGACAACACAAGCCGCACCTGCCGCGCCTACTGCGGCACAACCCGCGCCCTCAGCCACCGCTGCGAGCAAGCCAGCCGCGACCACGGCGCCAACGGCAGCTCCTGCTACAGCTACAGGCAATATTTCGCTACAGTTTCCCGTAAACACCTATACAGAAAAAACAACGACGGTGACCACCACCACTGGCAGTATGGTGGTTGTGTATCGCGCCTATGAGCATCTGCCCTATGTGACCAAACCCGTTGACCTCAGCTATCAAAGCCTCGATGTCAAAGTGCCGATTAGCATCAATGGCAAACCCATTGACGCAACAAATGCGCCGATCTTGTTTGTCATCAATGTTGGCGGCTATATGTCGGTGAATAACGCTTCAGGCGGGGCGGGTGTTGGCGCTCCTGTCGGCGGTATTCCGGGCGGGGCGCCACCTGCCGGTGCACCGCCCGCAGGTATGCGAGGCGGACCCGGCGGAGATGGCGCGAGCCCGTCTGATCTCGGACTTGCATCGGGCTATGTCATCGTAGTGCCGGGTGTGCGCGGGCGTGACAACAAAGCCGCCGATGGCACCTACTTTGGCAAGGCGCCTGCTGCCATTGTTGATCTCAAAGCCGCCGTGCGTTACGTTCGATTCAACGACAAAGTGATGCCCGGCAATGCTGAGATGATCGTCTCGCGTGGTACGAGTGCGGGTGGCGCATTGTCGGCTTTGCTCGGCGCCTCAGGCAACAGCAATTTGTATGACAGCTATCTCAAGGAGCTTGGCGCGGCAGATGTCAGCGATGCTATCTATGCGAGCGCTGATTTTTGTCCGATCACTGACCTAGAGCATGCCGACATGATCTATGAGTGGGAATTTGGCTCGTCCAAGATGAACGGTCAATTGGTGGATCAAGCGTTATCAAAGGAGTTGGCTGCTGCGTTTCCCGCGTATCAGGCGTCGCTAAATCTGCAAGGCGCAAACAACTTTGGCGCGCTCAATGCCGACAATTACAAGCAATACTTGCTCAAGACTTACCTCATTCCCTCAGCCAGCGCCTATCTGAGCAAACTCGCCGACGACAAGCGTGCAGAGTATCTCAAGGCAAATGCGTGGATTACATGGGCAAATGGCAGTGCAACGTTTACATTTGAGGACTATCTCGCGCATGTTGGTCGCAGCAAAGGCGTGCCCTCATTTGACAAATTGGATCTGTCCGCTGCTGAAAACATTTTGTTTGGCACCAAGACAGTCAATGCGCGACACTTTACTGCTATGAGCGCGCAAAAATCAAATACCGCGCTAGAGGCTGACATACAGTCATTGACGACCTTGATGAATCCAATGTATTTCCTCATGCAAAATAACGCTGGCATGGCAAAGTATTGGTGGGTACGACAAGGCTCAAGCGATACGGATACGGGCTTGCCTGTGCTGGCGAATCTGGCGACGAGCCTGCAAAACAAAGGCAAAGATGTAAATGCGCTGTTGTATTGGGATGCAGGGCACGGCGCAGATCAAGACGCCGAAGCCATGATGTCATGGATCAGCAAAATCACAGGCTATATTGCAAAATAAACAATGTCAACTTTTAACTGATTGAGCCTCGCAAATCAGGCACGATTTGCGAGGCTTTTGATTTCTAGCTACGCCCTAATACCTACAAATACTTCTCAACCGCCCAGCCACCTTCACGCACGATTGGAACATTGAGTGGGTCAGCCAGCGGGTCAAACATGAGCTTGTTGGCGCCACTCAGTGCATCGAGCACGTCGCCCATCCAGTCCGCCAGTGCGACGGTGCACCCCAATGCGCGGGCGACATCCATCGGCGCGAGATCGTCCAGTGCGATGCCTTGCGGGTGGTCAAACATGATGCGCGGCAACACGACCAAGTCACTGGCTTGATACGTGCGACGCGCTGAGAGCTGCTCGATCACGTCGCGGGCGCACAGCAAGCCCGCGACTGTGATCGTCTCACCGAGCCGTGTGTTGCGAATGGGAACTGCGTCGAGCGGCACCTGTGTCAATCGTGAAAAGTCGCGCGCGGTGTGCGCCAACGTCGGCGCAAACAGCGTCGCCGTTGCCAACGTCGCCGAAGAAAACTTGAGTGCGCCATTCTCAGCAGACTGCGCAAATGCCGCAATCTCCTTGCGTTTGACGCGCTGCCACTCATTGAGAAAATTGCGCACCATGCCAAGCCCGTTCTCATGCAGACGCAAACCGTCGAGCTCTTTGGTTTTTGGTAGCGGCTGACCTGCGACGAGATACCACTCGTCGGTGCAATACACAAATCGCACACCAAACCGATTCACAAAATCTGTCTGCCACGTCTGCACCTGTGCGATCACGTCGGCGCACTCGTGTGCCGTGTGTGGGCGCAAGCCATATTTGTGATTTTTGGTGAGCCCGACTGGCACGACGCTAATTGACTTCACGCTTGGATACAGCGTCGCCAGGTCCGCGACGCTCTGTCGCAGATGTTCGCCATCGTTGAGACCCGGCGTGACCACGAGCTGCGTGTGCATCTCGATGCCTTGCGCCGCGAGCCAGCGCAGTTGTTGCATGATGTCTTGTGACTTTGGATTGCTCAGACATTTTTGGCGAATGGCTGTGTCGGTGCAATGCACGCTGACGTAAAGCGGACTGAGTTGTTGCTCGGCGATACGCTGCCAATCTTCGTCGCTGAGATTCGTCAGCGTGACAAAGTGACCAAACAAAAACGAATAGCGATAGTCGTCGTCTTTGATATACAAACCGCGCCTAAAGTCTTTGCCATTTTGCAAGACAAAACAAAACGGACACAGATTGTTGCAGCGGCGGATGTCAATGTCAAACGTGGGATGCTCAAACTCGATGCCGAGTTCTTCGCCATATTCGCGCTGTGCCCATGCGGTGCTGCGCGCGCCATCACGCTCGATGCCAAATTCCACCGCATCCTCAGCGCCATAAAACTGCGCGTCTATGACATCGCGCAGCGCGTGCGCGTTGATCGTATGCACGAGGTCGCCCGCGCGCAAGTTGGCTTTTGCGGCGACGCTGTTGGGGCGGATAGCTTTGACGATGCCAGACATGAGCTAAAAAATTATTCGTTAGCCTTATCGGCGTAAACGCCGTGCATGTTTGGTGGCAGCAACGGCAACAGATGTCGCATGGCTTCGTCGGTCATTGCGTTGAGGTCGGCTTTGCCGCTGGTCGGTTTTTGCAAGACAAACGGCGCGCCGATCTTCATGTGTACGTCGGGTCGGCGCAATCGCTTCCACAACGGCACGAGTTGATCGGTGTCGAGCAACGCCACTGGCAAGATTTGTACATCCACCTTGCAGCGATTCACAATGAACGCCATGCCGGGCTGACCATGTATGAGCGCATGCGTCGGACTGCGCGTGCCCTCAGGCGAGATGATAATCGCGCCGCCACTCTCCAGCACTTCGCACGCGGCGCGGATGGCTTGGGTGTCTACGCTGCCGCGATGCACTGGGATCGCACCATAGCCGATGACCATCCAGCGCGTCAATGGATTTTCAAAGGCTTCAACCTTTGGCATCGGCGTGATTTTGCGTGGCACGAGCATGAGCGGGAGAACGGGATCGGCGATAGAGATGTGATTGATCATCACGATGAGCGGTCCCGTTGACGGCACATGCTCCATGCCTTCGATGTAGACGCGGCGTGTAAGCAGTTTTATGAGTGTGCGCCCAAGCCACTGCAAAAAATTGTAATGACGCGCGGTTTTGTCCCACTTCCAGCGTTGTGTGAATTTCGATTTTTTGCTTTCGGTGCGCGCAGACTCTGACGCGGGGTCACTGGCGGAGTTGCTCATCTATTCGGTTTCGTATTCGTCGTTGCCTTGCCATAGCACCGACTTGCGCATGATGAGCATGGCGACCGTGATGATGACAAACGCCACCCACGCCAACATCGGTATCGTGATCCAGCCAAATAGATTGAGATAGTCCACAGCGCAAGTGATGCCACCGCGAATGGAGCACGTGTCTTTTGGAAATAAATCTGTCTTTTGCTCTAGCACGTGATAGGTGGACCAAAAAAGACCAAACACCGACAATGGCAACACGTACGCCGGCAATTTGCGATCGCGATTAAACACGCCAATCGGCAATATCAGCGCAAGCGGATACATACAGATGCGTTGATACCAACACAGCAGGCACGGAATCCAACCTAAAATATCGCTGAAGTACAAACTCAAACCAGTGGCAATCCATGCGGCAAGGATGGCTAAAAATGGCGCGCCCGCAGCTGTGGCTGATAATCTTTTTGACATCTACATTGATTTTACAATTCATCCCAGATGAACAAACCAAAGCGTCGCCTCGTGCGTGCAAGCGAGATCGGTCAATATGTGTTTTGCGCAAAAGCGTGGCACCTGTCAAGCATCATCGGTGTGGCATCACACAACACACGTGAGATGGAGCAGGGCACACAAGTGCACGAGCAGCACGGTCAAAGACTGGCACTTGCATCTAGCTTGCGCTATGT
>CAZVQE010000084.1:0-4371 GCA_964628875.1 uncultured Anaerolineae bacterium | reverse complement strand
GCATACTCAATTCACACAAACAAAATAATCATGAACTACAGACGACTAGGAAATGCTGGATTGCAGTTGAGCGAAATTTCATTTGGCTCATGGGTCACATTTAAAAATCAATTGGCTGAGCAACAAGCCTACGATTGCATGAAAGCTGCGTATGACGGCGGCGTTAATTTTTTTGACAACGCTGAGGCATACGCGTCGGGCGAATCAGAAATCATCATGGGCAACGTGCTGAAGAAGCTCGGTTGGCGCCGAGCGAGCTACGTCATCAGCACGAAATTCTTTTGGGGCTTAAACGGGGGGCCGAACGAGAAGAACACGCTCAACCGCAAATATCTGATGCAAGCCATTGATGGCTCACTGCGGCGTTTGCAGATGGACACGATTGATCTTGTGTTTTGCCATCGCCCTGACCCAAACACACCTATCGAAGAAACCGTGCGCGCGATGCATGACATGATTGCACAGGGCAAAGCCTTGTATTGGGGCACGAGTGAGTGGAGCGCAGATCAGATTATGCAAGCCTGGCAAATCGCCGAGCGCCATCATCTGCATAAGCCGCAAATGGAACAGCCGCAATACAACCTATTTGCGCGCGACCGCGTTGAAAAAGACTACGCGCGGCTCTACAAAGATATCGGACTTGGCACGACAATTTGGAGTCCGCTCGCGTCTGGTTTGTTGAGCGGCAAATATGCAGGTGGTATCCCTGAGGACAGTCGCGCCAATGTCAAAGGCTATGAGTGGCTGCGCGATCAGCTCAGCAACGAAGCCAAAGCTGCGCGAGTCAAAAACCTGCAAATGATTGCCGATGAACTCGGCGTGACGCTTGCACAGATGTCGCTGGCATGGTGCATCAAAAACCCAAATGTGACGACGGCGATTACAGGCGCGAGCCGCACCTCACAAGTGTATGAAAATCTAAAGGCTGTTGACGCGGCGCAAAAACTCACGCCCGATGTCATGCAAAAGATTGAGGACGCGATTAAATAAGTGTCTAAAGATCGGGTTGCTCAAAGCAATCCGATCTTTTTAGTTTGCCACGACGTAAAAATAATCACGGCTATAAGCGCCGAGATAACGCTGCGGGTCTTGGCGTTTCATCGAATCGAATAATGGATCGGCGATCAATTTGCCCGACTCCGATTTGACCGCGCTAAATGACACCCAATAGTTGTTGATGTCGAGCTGCATCGCGTGATAAGCGCCGACCTCGCGCATGACCTCTGCCATCACCGACACGAGACAGCTATCGCCCGCCGCGTAATACAGCGCGTGTTGATCTTCGCTGATGCCAATCGCCGAGCGCCATACAGCAACCGCGCCATCAATTGACGCGCCCCAGTTTTGCACTGAGTTGTCAAACGCCATCGGATTGATTTGCCCTTTGCGGATAATTGCGGGCCCATTTTGCCTCCATGCGCGCGTGCGTGTGGTGAGCAATGGGTCTTTGCCCCAGACGCCCATTTCAGTAGCGCCGCCTTCTTCGAGCGCGATGGTGGCGATGCCATCACGCGGCGGCACTAGCACGGTGTTGCTGATCATGACGCCAAATTGCCCATGTTGTGTTTTGAATCCGCCGTTGAATACGGCAATCAGCCGATCAGGTTTCGCGTCTGCGTCGGGGATTTTGCCCGTGCGCGTGAGTTTGGCGCTCGACTTTGGCTCGTCGGTGCCAACAACAAATCCAAGTCGTGTCGCGCGTAGATTAAAGGCGACAACGCCGATGCTGACATAGGGTCGCTGCGTATCAGGTGACAAAAATGTGCGATAGGCGACGGTTTCGCCACGCGCGTTTTTGAGATAGGGTTGCCATTCACCCTCGCCGACTTTGTTTGTAAAGGGTTTGAGTTTTTTGGGCTGCCATTGTGGAATGGCTGTCGCAGTGGGTGATGTATTTTGCGCAGGTGCGTCTGCAACAGCGGACGTAGGTGTGACTGAGTTCTCATTTGCGCCCTGCCATGGTGCATCAGCGTGTTTGATCCCGATTTCATAGCTCGCGCGATCCACTTTATCTTTTGCGCTATAAAACACATCTTCGATTTTGGCGACGGCTTCATCGCCAGCCACCTTGCGCATGACATCCGCGCCGGTCGCGCCTGCCTTTGGAAAAGCTAAGATCATTGTGCTGATAAAAATCAACCCAATGACAGCCGTAATTCCTATCCGTTTAATTCTTTTCATCCTATATTGAAAGTCAATTTGCAAATAAACAATTTCGCAAAAACATGCGTCCGCTTATAATGATCTTGTGTGGGCGACGGTCAATATCATGCGAGGGTTGGCGGGTGGTTTTTTGCTCGTTGCGCTGATATTTTTGCTGTTTTCGATCATTCGCCTTAGGCGTTCGCGATCAGCAGCATACTATGCCACACGGAGATTAGACCTCCAAAGTGGACTGCGTCGGTTTGCAGTAAGCGCAGGGTTTGGCATTGCGGCGCTTGCGCTTGGCGTCGGCAGTTTGTTTATTCCGGTTGATGATGAAACGCTCATGCGTGAGTCGCAGCGTGTATATAAAAATCTAGTCGCGCAAATATTTCTGCCTACTCCTGCGCCTGCTCCAACGTTAATGCCTACAATGACTGCGAGCGCAATTCCACCGACGGCGACCGCAACTGTGCAACCCTCAGCTACTCCGACAATTGCGCCAACAGTGGCTCCAATTCCACCTGCCACTGCGACCTATATCGCGCTGACCTCGCCGATCACGCCAACTGCGACATCCATCGTGACGCGCGTGCCGACTGCTACGGTCGCACTTAGCGCGACTGCAGCTGTGACCGGCACACCCGCAGAGGCGCAGACCGTCCAACCAAAACAACTACGTTTGCGACTAATGGAAATTGCTAGCGGTATTGACATCGCGGCGGTCAAGCCGCTTAATGCGGGCAGTGAATTTAGTCGCACGGTGCACAGTATCTATATCTTTTTTGAGTTTCGCGATGTGCCAAAGGCTTCTCTCATTCAGCACACGTGGTACCGCGAGGGAGCAAATGTGCATTTTGAGCGCGAAGTGTGGTCGCTGGGTGGCAAGGGAACCGGCTATATCGGTTGGTCGCCGCCCGAAGGTTTTGCGCCCGGACTGTATGAGGTGCGCGTGTTGATTGACAACGAGCAACAGTTTGTGGCGAATTTTATGATTAAGTGACGCGCATTCAAGCCAAGCGATGTAATGCGATCAATCTCTTGTGCGTTGATATACGCGCTAGAGATTCTTCGTCTCTTTGCTCCTCAGAATGACGAATGAAGGCTTAATTACTCATGCTAAGTGACGCGCCAATCAACCGTCAGCAAAATAATCGGCGTCTATCTTTTTGATCTCGTAGCTGGTCACGTTGGTCACGCCAATGCCAAAATCCATCATCAAGTTGCTCAGCGTATCGCCGTTGATTAGCACGATTTTTGAGTCAATCCGCGCGATGTAATCTTTTGCCTCTTGAGTGAAATCTGACGTGGTGATAAAGATGCCTTTGCGCGCGCGCTGACCTTGCAAGGCCCCCGCAAATTTTTGAATCTCAGGGCGGCCGATGACCGCCTCCCAGCGTTTGGCTTGGATGTAAATGTTGTCCAGCCCGAGATGGTCTTCTTTGATGACGCCGTCAATGCCCTCGTCGCCGCTGCGACCGATGGCGCGACCAGCGTCTTTGAGACTACCGCCATAACCCATCTTGACAAGCAACTCAACCACGATGCGCTCAAAGCGCGATGGGTCTACACCTTTGAGCGTGATGAGCAACTCGGAGGCTAACTCGGCGCGCAGGCGTGCGTAGGCGGTGTCGAAAATCTCATATGGTGTTTGGTTTTGATTTATTGGCTTTAGTGGATCCAATTCCAAAATTTCATCCTTGGTATCTCGTAGTCCGCGCACGTAACTTGCATAGTCGGAAAATTGCATCAAAAATTTGACGTTAAGACTTGTTGGATTTTCCGCCAGAACTTTATTTCCAGTATTGCTAATCTGGAAAACCCCTCTGCGTGTAGTTTGTAACAAGCCAGCTTTTCTGAGATGCATGAGTGCCCAGCCAACTCTGTTTGAAATAACAGCTTCTTGTCCGCTTTCGAGATATGTGTTGCGTTCATCGTCAGTGAGTCGAAACTCGTTTGCAATTGCATCGGCAGCTTCACTGATGCGATGCTCTTTTTGATCTGCCGCAAACTTTAGCAACGGCAACATGCAGGTTTGATAGTCGGGGATCGCCATGTGGCGAAATCATATCTCAACCAATTAGGTGTCCATTGGCTCACTTAACCGCAACCGCGGCAGAGCCAAATTCCAACGCAGTGCGACGAGGCGTGTAATGAGCGTAGCGGCGATGCTGAGCAGTACTGCTGGCAACAGCGCCATTCCAAAAAACAATAGCACGGCAAATAGCG
>CAZVQE010000083.1:1696-9049 GCA_964628875.1 uncultured Anaerolineae bacterium | reverse complement strand
AGCCATGCTGCTACCTAAGGATCCACGCGATGACCGCAACGTCATTGTTGAGATTCGCGCGGGAGCAGGCGGTGATGAGGCAGGGCTATTTGCGGCTGAGTTGTGGCGGCTGTATGCGCGCTATGCTGAGACGCACCGCTACAAGGTCGAGCTGATGGATGTGACCGAGACCGGCGTGGGTGGCATCAAGGAGGTCGTCTTTAACATCAAAGGCAAAGGCGCTTATTCAAAGCTCAAATGGGAGAGCGGCGTGCATCGTGTGCAGCGCATCCCAGCCACCGAATCAAATGGACGCATTCACACCAGCACGGTCACGGTGGCGATGATGCCCGAGGTCGAAGAAGTCGAAATCAGTATCCCTGAGCGTGATATCGAAGTTGAGAGCTTTCGTTCACAGGGCGCGGGCGGACAAAACGTGCAAAAGAACGAGACCGCCATACGTATCAAGCACCTGCCGACGGGTTTGATTGTGCAGTGTCAGGACGAGCGTAGCCAACTGCAAAACCGCCTACGTGCGATGAGCATCTTGCGCGCGCGTCTGTATGACATGCAAATGCAAAAGCAGCAGGCGGAGATGGCCACAATGAAGCGCGACCAGATCGGCACAGGCGACCGCAGCGAAAAGATTCGCACGTATAACTTTCCGCAGAGCCGCGTCACCGATCACCGCATCGAGATGTCACTCTACAAGATTGACGCTGTGATGAATGGCGAGATTGACGACTTTATTGACGAGCTCACCGCGCGCGATATCGCGCAGCGGCTTGAGGCGACGTAGTTTTTTGAATGCAGATCCGCACGGCGCTCAGTGACCTCTCCGCACGCCTCGACCATGCAGGCGTAGATAGCCCGCACGCTATCGCGCGTATGTTGCTGGCGCAGACGCTCGGTCGCCCGCGCGAGTGGCTGCTGGCGCATGATGATGAGCCGATGAGCGACGTCGCGCTGACGCAACTCGGCGCACTGGCTGATCGCGTAGTGGCGCGCGAACCGCTGGCATACATACTCGGCTACCGCGATTTTTATGATTTGCGGTTGCGCGTAGATGCACGGGTGTTGATCCCGCGACATGAGACCGAGATGCTGGTGGAATTGGCGCTCGAACGGTTGTCGGCTGTCGGCGATCGGGCATCAGTCATTGATGTTGGTACCGGCAGCGGCGCGGTAGCAATCGCCATCGCTAAGCACGCACCGTCAAATGTAACCATCTACGCGAGCGACGTCTCCGCCGATGCACTAGATGTCGCGCGCGCTAACGCCGCACTCAATCTCGCTGACGCAGCGCGTGTCACATGGTTTTGCAGCGATTTGCTTGTAAGTGTGTCAGATGAGGTGTGTCGCTCGTTGCGGGCGCTGACCGCAAACCTGCCGTATGTCACACGCGAGGAGATTGACACGCTGCCGCCTGAGATACAGGCGCACGAGCCGCGCGTGGCGCTCGATGGTGGCGACGATGGACTTGAGTTGATTCGCGCATTGTTGACGCAAATTCGTGATCGTGTTTTGGTTGAGCCGCGCGTGTTTGATGCTTTTTTTGAATTTGGCGCGACGCAGGGCGCGGCTGTCCTTGATGCCGCGCGTCTCATATTGCCACAAGCTCATTCGCGTATCCTCAAAGACCTTGCAAAACTCGACCGTGTGTTGCATGTCAGCAGTCAGTAACCAGTAATCAGACAACAGATGTCAGAAAGCAGACATCAGAAAGTAGTAATGCATAAAAGTCAATTCACAATCAAGAGTCGTAAATCAAAAATCCTGCTAGCGATGTGCGTGATGCTGAGCGCGTGTGTGCGCCTGCCGCAGCCGTCGCCAAACTTTACGCAAGCCGCGCCGACCGCAAGCGCCATTCCACCAACCGAAGCTACGCCATCGCCGACGATTGCACCGACCGCGACACCCATTCCACAGTATCCGCTGACGATGGCGCTCGTTGGCGAGCCCGAGACGCTGCACCCGCTGTATGCGCAGTCGCGCGCCGCGCAGACCGTGCTGGGCGCGTTGTATGTCGGCTGTGTCGGGCAGGGCTTTGGTGCGGTGAATGGACTCTCGTACGCCCAACATCTCGCGCGCGTGCCTATGGCGCTAGGCTGCGAGCGTGTGCCGAGCGTTGAAAACGGTGATGCGAAGTTTGTGGGCGCGGGCGATCAGCAACACCTTGAGCTGACTTTTCGCATTCGCGCGGGCTGGCGCTGGACGGATGGCATGCCCGTGACTGCGGCAGACGCCGTGTATGCGTGGAAGCTCACGATGTCGCCCGAAGCGCAAGTGCGTGACGCGCTCGTGCAAAAAGTGTATGCGATGCGCGCGGTGGATGACCGCACTATCGAAGTAAAGCTGATGAGTGCGGCGCAAGCGCGCGAAGCCGCCGCCGGCAAGCTGCGCGGCGATGTGCCATTTGAGTACTTTAGTCAGGTCGGCGACTACGACCAGTATGCCAAGCAAGCCACACCACTCGGCGACGAAAATTATTGGGCGCTAGCGCGGTGGCTGCCGATGCATGTGTTGAGCGCGACGCAGCCGATTCAACAACGCAGTGGTGACTTTGCACGGAAACCGATGGGCGATGGCGCGTTTGAGGTGAGCGAATGGAACAAAGGTGTTGACATCAAGCTGGTGCGCGCGCGTGTGCCATTCACCTCGCCTGTCGAGAGTCAGCCCATCGGAAATGCCACATCGCTGATGTTTAAGTTTGCAAAGGACGACGCGACGGCGCAGCAGATGCTACAGTCGGGCGACGCGCAATTGACCTCAGCCTTGTCGCGTGGCGCGGATGCGATTAGTGGGACGACGGCGATCAGTATGCCGCCGACGAGCGTAGAGCAATTGGTGCTGAACACGACGCGATTTCCATTTGACGATGTGCGTGTGCGGCAGGCTGTGGCTGCTGCGGTGAATCGGGCTGAGCTGGGCGCGTCTGGCGAGGCGGCTGCTGCTCCGCCCAATCTGATTTACGATCCTGCGCGGGCGGCTGCGCTGCTCAAAGATGCAGGCTGGTCGTGCGACACAAAACCTTGCACCAAAGCCACTGCACAAAACCGCACGACGGTCACGCGCACACTCGAATTTACGCTAGTGACGACCGAACGCGTGCCGCGTAACGTGGTGAGCCAAGCGATTCAAAAGCAATTGTCTGCCGTCGGGTTTGCGGTCAATGTGTTGATCGTGCCCGGGTTAGATTACAACAGCAAATTATTTGCGCCTTATGCGCAGGGCGGCATTTTGGCGACGCGCAACTTTGAGGCGGCGTTGTATCAGACGCCGATTCCGTATGCGTTGAGCGCGGCGTTTGCGTGTGATAGTGTGCCGAGTGAGCGCAACCTAGGTGCGTCGAATGGCAACTTTGCGGGGTACTGCAATAAGGATTTGGACTCAAAGATTGACAATCTTGAAGTCGGCGAAACGTCCATTAGCGCTGAGATGAAATGGAAGTTGCGCTTTGCTTTGCGCATGACTGTGCTGCAAGATGTGCCAATCGTCGAGTTGTATTTTCCGAGGCGCCAGATGTGGGCGCGTGATCTTAGCGGCGTAACAGCAGGTGATGTCGAGACGTGGAATGCGTGGGCGTGGCGGAAATAATAAACAACGGGGCAAATTTGCCCCGTTGTTTTTTTGAGAAGAGTTTTTTAGCTTTATGAATTAGCTAAGCGCTTTTAACCTTTGGAGGCGCGTGTCCATGTCCCCATGGCACACCGAGCCAGCGCAGTAGGAAGAAGTCCGCACCTAGATAGCCAGCAACCTTCCAAGCCATGAGCAAGAAGAACGCCAACACGAGGAGCAAACCGTTTGAGCTTGCCGAACCAGCCATAATGAAGCTGAAGTTCATGAGCGCGCCAAAGAACGCAGCCAGACCAACGAAAGCGCCGACAACTAAGCCGATGCCAACCAAAACCTCGCCGTAGGCAATGAGCTTGGCAAACCAAGTGTAGGTTCCGCCGTCATATAGCGCTTGGATGAAATCCTTGTACCAATCGAATGAGATTGTAGCTTTGCCTGTAGTCACGCCGAGTGAGTTTGCCCAATACTTCTTGAGCGCTTCACCGGTGGTGACCCAAGCTGGATCTTCGACCTTGTGCAGACCTGCGTTGAACCACTGAATGCCAACCCATATGCGGAGCGGCAACCACAAAATGCTGGAGCGAACATCTGAGAACAAGAATTTCGCCAGTGGCGGATCCTCAACCGTTCGACCTTTTACTAAAATATTATTCATTTGAATATGACCTCCTGACGCGTGCATTCTACTGTTTCTCTAAGGTTGGATTCACCTATCACAAAGCTAATCGGAGCTAGCCAATCGGGTAGGTTTTGACTATCCTGACCCGCCTGACAGCCCGATATGCATCAGAGACTAGCCAGATGTAGGGCAGATGAATGGGTTATGCCGCTGATTTAATTTGTCTACAATCATATAAAATCTTCATGCGTCCATGATGACGCAAGAGGAAATAAACATGTTTCAAGAGCTAGTCAAAAATTGGATGACGCGCACGCCGGTGACGATTGCTTCGACAGTCCATATCAATGAGGCGCATAAAGTTATGAATGAAAAGCGAGTGCGCCGTCTTATGGTGATAGATGATGGACGATTGGTTGGCATCGTCACCCTAAATGATTTACTCAAAGCTGAGCCATCTACCGAGCCGCACATGGCCGCTTACGAATTGGGCTACCTTATTGATAATCTCACTGTAAAACACGTCATGCACTCACCCGTATTGACTATCAGACCAGAGACTACTGTCGCTGAGGCGGCTACGCTGATGCGCCGTCATAAAGTCGGCGGCTTGCCGGTAGTATCCGACAACAAAATTATTGGCATCATTACCGAGTCGGATTTGTTTCGTGGTCTCGTGCGCGGCGGTAAATTTTTGCCGCTCGTTCAATCCGTTGGAGAGTGGATGAGCCGCCGCCCCATTATTGCCAGTCCAAGTGACTCATTGGCTACACTGCACGAGATGATGAAATCCAATCGCGTGCGACGTTTGCCTGTAACGGTGGATGGCAAGCTGGTCGGCATCGTCACACTCAAAGATGTGCAGCGTGCCTTACCTTCCGAAGCCACTACGCTAAGCATCGAAGAGATCAATACACTGATCGAGCAAGTCAAAGCCGAAAATATCATGACGCGCGATGTGCTGACCGTTACGCCACACACGACGGTTGGCGAAGCAGCGCAGCTCATGCTTAGCAACAAAATAGGTGGATTGCCAGTGGTGGACAATGAGCAATTGGTTGGCATGATTACCGAGTCGGACATCTTTCGCCTCATTGCGCAAAATATGTAGCGACCCATATACGCATGTTGAGCAATGCGCGGCGCTTGTTTCAGCAGCTCATTGATCTGATGTACCCGCCGATGTGCGGCGGGTGCGGCAGAGTTGATGAGAATTGGTGGTGCGCCAAGTGCGATGCAGCAACGTTGCGATGGATGCCCGAGCAGCAGCGCCGCGACTATCCAGTGCAAGACAATCTGACACTCGGCGTATTTTCGGCTGTGCATTACGCTTCACCCATTCAAGAGGCAATTCACCAATTCAAATATGAGGCGACGCCGCACCTGCACAAACCGCTGGCGCAATTGATGCGCGAGATGTGGCGTGACGCTGAGATGCCATTCTCAAAAGGTAGCTTGCTGGTGCCAGTGCCGCTGCATCGCTCACGTATGCGCGAACGTGGTTACAATCATAGTGAGATGCTTGCTCAACAGTTGGCGCCCCATTTTGCTGTGGAATTGCGCCCAGACGCGCTCACGCGTGCGCGCGCTACACAGCAACAAGCGCGCCTCAATATGCAGCAACGCTATGAAAATGTCGCCGGCGCATTTGTCGCTGATCTTGCTATTGTGCGCCACAAAGACATCGTTTTGTTAGACGATGTATGTACGACAGGCGCGACTCTGCGTGAGTGCGCGCGTGTGATGTATGCCGCGGACGCTAAATCTGTGGTCGCGTGGACACTCGCGCGCGGCGAAATGAAAACTCAAACCTAAATAAACAAACATAGACTCAAAGGAGACTTTATGCAATTACAAATCCAAGGACACGGTACCAATATCACGCAGCGCTTTGACAACTATGTGCGCAGCAAGATAGATCGCATCGAGCGCCATTTGCCCGGCGTCGAGGACGTGCGGCTACAAGTGTCACGCCAGGGCGCCAAGACCGACGCGCCAAAATCACTCGAGCTGACGGTGCGCCGCAAGCGCACCGTGCTGCGTGTCGAAGAACTCAACAGCGACATCTATAAAGGCTTTGACAGTGTGCTCGACAAGATGGACGAACGCATCCAACGTTTTAAAGGGCGTGCCATCTCACGCAAGCGCAGCGGTCAGGTCGCCGAAGGAGAAGTGCATATCACTGAAGTCGAAGTTGTCGAGGGTGAAACCGATGAGCAGAAGCTCGTGCGCATCAAGACATTTTCGCTCACGCCGATGAGCACCGACGAAGCCATTGAACAAATGGAACTCATCGGTCACGACTTTTTTGCCTTTGTGCAGCAAGATGGCGGCGCGATCAATGTCGTCTATCGCCGCAAAGGCAACACCTACGGTTTGCTCCAACCTGAGCGTTAGACTTGTGCGCTGCGCCTACCAAAGCGCACCGCAGGCTGAGCCAGTCGAAGCCTTGTTGCTTCAATCGTTGAGCGCGCGAGCAATATCGCGCTGAGCATCGCGCTTGGCGATTGTTGCGCGTTTGTCATAGTTTTTCTTGCCGCGCGCCAGAGCCACTTCGACTTTGGCGCGCCCTTTTTTGAGATAGATGCGCGTTGCCACCGCTGTAAATCCCTTTTGCGCTACGCCCGCCTCAATCTCGCCGATTTCTTTTGAGTGCAATAAGAGTTGGCGCTCACGGTGCGAATTCACCGTGCTAAAACCTGTGGCTTGCTTGTAGGGCGCGATATAGGCGTTGACGAGCCAAGCGCTGCCTGCGCGCACCTGCACAAATGCGTCACGCAAGTCGGCTTTGCCTGCGCGGATGGATTTGATCTCGCCGCCGGTCAATGCGATGCCCGCCTCAAATCGTTCGCCGAGCTCGTAATCAAATGATGCGCGCCGATTGACCGCAGCTACTTTTACACCTTCTGTCATGAACGGGTCAATGATAACTGACGCGATGCTAAAATGCGCGCATGACAAATTTGCGCGCATGGGCAAATCAGCATCCGCGACTAGCGTCGTGGGCGTTGCTTGCGCTTGGCATGGTGATTATTTTGGCATTTGCCGCCAAAGATGTCGGATTATTGTGGAATCAATGGCTGTTTTTGATTGCCGCCACCATTGGATTGGCTGGATTGTGCGTATGGATCATTAGCTGGGAAGATGACGCCGACGAGCCAGATAGCAGTCGCTGAGTC
>CAZVQE010000083.1:0-1596 GCA_964628875.1 uncultured Anaerolineae bacterium | reverse complement strand
GCAGCGCACTCATTGTCTCTGCAGGCGACACCCTCAATCTTGCACTCAAACTCGCATTGCTGAAAACGGCGTAGCTGGCACAATGGCAAGCCGATCACATTGAGCGGGCAACCGACAATCTCATCAACCGGATGAAACTGCGCATGTTGCACTGCATACGCGCCAGCTTTGTCAAACGGATCGCCCGTAGCGATATAAGCCGCAATCTCATCATCGCTGTAGTTACGCATTTGCACTTGACATGCGGCGATGTGCATTTCTTCGCGTGTACCTTCACAAATCACAAGACAGGTTTGCACCTCGTGCGCGCGCCCGCGTAGCTTGCGCAGCATGCTCCACGCTTCGGCAGCATCCGTGGGTTTGTTGAGCATCTCACCATCTAGCAGCACGGTTGTATCTGCGGCGATCACGACCGTGTCTTGGTGAATTGGATCTGCGGCGAGCAACTGGGTTTGCACCACACGCGCCTTGTTGCGTGTGATGCGTTGCTGCGTTTGTAGCGGCGTTTCATTTGTCAATGGGTCTTCATTTACATCAGACGCCATTACCCTGAATGTCACACCCAGTCGAGCCAACAACTCGCGCCGACGTGGCGAGGCTGATGCAAGCACGATGGAAGGGAGAGTGTTCATCATGAATATTAATTCTAAAAAGCACGATGTCATTCTGAGGCTCGGAGAGCCGAAGAATATCCGTGTGGCTGCGCTTATGATGAATGCGCTAGAGATTCTTCACTTCGCTGCGCTACGTTCAGAATGACAATTGGACACTTTTGTGCGTTGGGATTTATTGCGCAAATTCGGTGCGCTTGAGCAGTTCGATGTTTTCGAGCGCGCGCCCGCAGCCAAGCGCCACGCACGCCATCGGTGCATCCGCGAGATACGCGGGAATGTTGAGCTGCTGCGTAAAGTATTCATCCAAGCGTCGCAGTAGCGACGTGCCGCCGGTCATCGCCATACCGCGATCAATGATGTCGCTAGCCAGCTCAGGCGGCGTGCGCTCGAGCACCGCGCGCACACATGCCACGATCTGCGACAGCGGCTCTTGTAACGCTTCGGTGATTTCGTTAGATGACACCTCGATCGTGCGCGGCAAACCCGTGACTTGATCGCGTCCTTGCACTTGCATGATCATTTCGTCATCTAACGGCAAGGCGCTGCCGATTTTGATCTTGACATCTTCGGCGGTTGGCTCGCCGATAGCGAGGTTGTATTTACGGCGAATGAAAGCCTGAATGGCTTCATCTAATCGCACGCCGCCGACGCGGACCGAGTTTGCGGTGACGATGCCATTCATCGAGACGACCGCCGCCTCAGCTGTGCCACCGCCGATGTCAAGCACGAGGTTGCCCGTGGCTGTGTCTACTGGCAAGCCCGCGCCCAGCGCGGCAGCCATTGGCTCACGCAACAAAAATACTTCGCCCGCGCCCGCTTCGATAGCAGCTTCGCGCACGGCGCGGCGCTCGACGCTGGTCACGCCGTATGGCACACCGATCACCACACGCGGCGGCAGCGGTTGCCAGCCTTTGGCGCGGCGGATAAACTCCGCCAACATCTCTTTGGTAAATCGAAAGTCGGCGATGACGCCTTCGCGCAC
>CAZVQE010000082.1:0-9281 GCA_964628875.1 uncultured Anaerolineae bacterium | reverse complement strand
ACATGCCGCAAACCCAGTTACACTTGCGCCCTCATGCGTCTCAGACAGTTTTGGCTTGGCGTGCGCGACGAGCTGCCGCTCATGCTCGGCGTAGTGCCGTTCGGGTTGATCTTTGGCGTGGTAGCAAATGCAGCCCATCTGCCAACGCTCACATCGGCAGCGATGTCACCCATCATTTTTGCGGGGTCGTCTCAGCTCATCTTTGCGCGGCTGTATGGCGATGGCGCGCCGCTGCTGACCATCATCTTGACCGCAGCCATCCTCAACCTGCGCCATGTGCTGTATAGCGCATCCATCGCGCCGTACTTACAGACATTCTCCCGCACATGGAAAACCGTGCTGGCGTATCTGCTGACCGACGAAGCGTATGCCATCGTCATCTCGCACTTTGAGCGCAGTGGCGAGCCTGCCAGCTTTGCGCGCCAATTCAAACAATGGTATTTCCTTGGCGCGGGGCTGACGCTATGGATTACGTGGCAGCTCAGCACCGTGCTCGGCGTACTGGTCGGCGGGCAAATCCCCGAAAGCTGGGGGCTTGATTTTTCGGTGCCGCTGACCTTTATCGCCATCGTCGTGCCAGCGCTGCGTGACCGCTCCAGCGCGGTCGCCATGCTGGTGAGCGGCGCGCTGGCGGTGTTGCTGATTGCTATGCCGCTGCGGCTCAATCTCGTCGTCGCCTCGCTCGCGGGCGTAGCCATTGGGCTGCTGATAGATCAACGGAGACGCGCATGAGTCCAGTTTCGATTTGGCTGGCGATTATTCTGATCGGGCTAATTACATTTGCGTATCGGTTGTCATTTATCTGGCTCATGGAGCGCATTAACCTGCCGCGATGGCTGCGTGAGGCGCTGCGCTTTGTGCCGGTCGCGGCGCTGACCGCCATCATCACGCCCGAGCTGCTGACGCGCAATGGTCAGATCATCACCTCACTCAACAACGCGCGACTATGGGCGGGGCTGATCGCCGCGGCGGTGGCGTGGCGCACCCGCAACGTATTTATCACCATCGCCGCTGGCATGCTTGCACTGTGGGCGCTACAACTTATCTTGTTGTAACATCGCCCCCATGAGCAAAGCCACACACCTCGATCTTCCGATTCGATTTGGCACAGTCGGCACCCCTATGAGCGCGCCAAAAAATGGCGGCAGCGTCGGCGGCGTGCAGCGCATCCGCGAGATGAATCTCAGCGCGCTGGAGCTGGCGTGGGTGCAGAGCGTGCGCATCAGCGACGAAGCCTGCGCCAAGATCAAAGAAGCCACAGAGCAAAATGACGTCGCCATCAGCGTGCACGCGTCTTACTTTATCAATCTCAACGCGCTGACCGACGAGATGTGGCAAGCGGGGCGCGAGCGCTTGCTGGTCGCCTGCCGCGCGGGCTACAAAGCGGGCGCGACGGATATCATTTTTCATCCGGGCTCCTATATGAAAATGGAGCCACAGGTAGCATGGAAGATCGCGCGGGATCGTCTCGCGGAGGTCAGCGACACCCTGCGCAAAGAAAAAGTCGCGGTGACCCTGCGTCCCGAGACGATGGGCAAAAGCGCCATGCTCGGCACGCTCGAAGAGTGCATCGCCTTTAGCCGCGAGATCGAAGGCGTGCTGCCGTGTGTGGATTTTGCGCATCTGCACGCGCGCCCGGGCGACGGCTCATTTAACACCTATGATGAATTTGTCGGCGCGCTGAGGTTGATCGCCAGCGGGCTCGGCGAGCGCGGACTCAAACACATGCACGTGCATTTCAGTGGCATCGAGTACACCGCCAAAGGTGAAAAGAAACATCTCAACCTCGACAAAGCCGACATCAATTACAAAGCGCTATTCAAGGCATTTGCCGATCTTGGCGTGAGCGGTCGCGTCATGAGCGAGACGCCCAATATGGAAGAAGGCGCAATCGTCATGCAAAACACATTCCAATCGGCGCTAAAGAAAGCGAAATAATTGTTACGGTATCTTGTCATCTCATTCATCCAATCAAAACTTTAGCCTGTGGCGCTCAGTGCGGCTAGGCACATTTCATATCGGGTCGTCGTTTGCCGACATCCTCGGCTCATCCATCTGGAACTATGTCATGGCAAACGGCATGGCGTCGCTCGGTGGATTTGTCGCCACGCCAGTCACGCTGTTGCTCGCGCTGCGCCAATTGCTCGTGCCACTGACGATCTGGGCGGGACATCTGTCTGACACGCATCCGATCTGGGGCTATCGGCGGCTGCCCTACATCTGGATCGGTCGCGGCATGATGTTGCTATCGCTGCCATTGTTGCCCATCGCCACGTCTATGATTTTTTCGGCGAATGGCTGGGGCTGGGCGCTTGCGCTCGTCGCGTTTCTTGTGTATGGCGTCGGCACGCAACTCTCCGGCAGCCCATTCACCGCCCTCGTGCGCGACAGCGCGCCGCCCAATAAACAAGGGCTGGCGTATGCCATCGTGCAAACCATGCTCGTCGCCGCGTTTGCCTTTAGCCCGTTGATCTACGCGCAGATCGCGCGCGCGTGGCTACCGAGCTATGACGCGAGCGCCAGCGCCCTGCGTCAATACAACCTCGACATCTTTTGGCTGGCGACGGCGGTCGGCTGCGCAATCGCGCTCGTCACATGGATCGTCTCGGTGATTGGCATGGAGCGCCGCACGACCGAAAACCGAAAACAGATAATCGAAAAATCGCATCAAGATTTCTTGCCGATCTTGCGCGCAATCTGGGCGGACTCTCGCACGCGCAGCTTCTTTTGGTTGTTGGCGGTGGGTGCGTTTAGCGGCTTTGCGCAGGATGGCATCCTTGAGCCGAGCTTGCGCGGCGTGTTTGGCTACAGCTTTGGCGCCACGCAAATGGTGGTCGGTGTGTGGGGCGTTGGCTTGCTCATTGGCATGATCGGTTGCATCGCGCTCACGCGCAAGTGGGCGACTGCCGAGCAAACCAAAGTCGCCGCCGTTGGTCTCGTGCTGTCGAGCCTCTCGATGGCGTGGGTGGCTTTTACATTTGCCACTGCAAACGCGGCAATGATCGTGCCGTCGGTGCTGGCGTTTGGGCTCGGTTTTGGCATCTACACGGCGGGCGGCTCGCCGCTGCTGATGGTCATGTCGCTCGATCAGCGCGCTGGCGCATATCTCGGATTGTGGAGCATGGCGCAGTTGCTTTTTCGTGGAATCGGTGTCGCGCTGGGCGGCATCCTCTTTGACATCATGTCGCGCATGTCGGGCTCGGTTGCGCTTGGATACGCCAGCGTCTATGCACTTGAGGCGATTGGCTTTATGGCGTGTTTGTACTTCTTGCGCGCGAGCGATGTGCGTGGCTTTGCGCGACATGCGCGCGTGTCGCCCGTCGCGGCGATGGCGGCGGTGGATTAGCACATATCACGCTATAAACAAATAGTTTATAATTCTCTATGTGATCCGATCTTTCGCAGATCGAGAGACAAAGCTGTTTTATGAGAATGGCAAATCGCGCCGCTTGCCTGCTGAAATTTTGATGCGCGCGAGTATGCGCTTAACACAGCTAGATGCAGCAATGCAAATTGACGATTTGCGCATGCCGCCTTCAAATCGTTTGGAGGCGCTCAAAGGGGATCGCAACGGACTTTGGAGTATTCGAATCAACGATCAATGGAGATTGTGTTTCAGCTTCAAAGACGGTGAGGCATTTGACGTAGAGATTGTGGATTATCACTGACATGAAAAACAAAAACGGACTTCCGGCTATTCATCCTGGCATGTTTCTAGCCGAGACACTGGACGAATTAAATCTTTCTCAGGCTGAATTCGCGCGCGCGATTGGCGTCTCGCCCATGCGCATCTCTCATGTCATCAAAGGCGCACGACCAGTGACAGCCGAGCTGGCGTTACTGTTTGGCAAAGCATTTGGTCAATCGCCGCAATATTGGCTTAATCTGCAATCAACCTACGATCTAAAGATGGCAGAGGCTGCCATCGGTAAAAAATTGCAGCATGTGAGCGAACTAGCGTTTGCCTAAAAATTAACGCCTGCCATCCAACGCAAACGCCTGCACACGCACGGCTTGATCGGCGCGCGGCGGCGCGTGTCGGTGCGGGTGAATCAACCCCGCGAGGATCTCAGCCCCATCCACCACGCGCGGTCCCGGACGGCTAAAGTAGGCTGTGGCATCCACCGCGTAGAGCTGATTGAGATACGGCGCGGGGATGTCGCGCCATTCCTCACGCTCAGCCACCGACGCAAAATGCGTTGCGCTGTCACGCAGATTAAATCCGCACGGCATGATGACCACCATCTCAGATTGAGCCCGCACCACCGCATCCCATTCGATCCGTGTGGAGGGCTTGCGCGCCTCGCCGAGCGCCGATCTACCGCCCGCGAGCGTGATCTGCTCAGGCACCCAGTGACCCGCCGCAAACGGCGGATTGAGCCACTCTAGTGCAGCGACAGTTGGGCGATGTGCCACGCTTTTGCACATTTCTTGCAGTTTTTCCACACGAAAGTGCAGGTTATTCACAAAATCACGCGCTTTTTCTGAGTGCGCGGTTAATTCGCCGACCGTCAAGATTGACAAAAATATCTCTTCAATTGAAGTGGGTTCGAGTGAAATGACCTGCGGCGCGATGCCGCTCCACTTGGCGCTGAGATCGCGCACAGCCCGATTCACCGTATCGTAGGACACAGCGCACACATCACATAGCTCTTGGGTGAGAATGAGGTCAGGTTTGGCGCGTTCGAGCGCCTCCATGTTTAGCCCATACAAGCTGAGCCCCTCACGCGCCTGCGCCGAGACGCGCGCGTCAATCTCAGCCGCCGAGAAGCTCGGATCGTCGGGACACAATGGCGTGCCAAGCGTGCTGTAGGTCATGACCGGCACATCGGCGACATCGAGTGGATAGTCACACTCATGGCTGCGCCCGACCAACGACTCGCGCAGCCCAAGCGCGCACACGATCTCGGTCGCGCTCGGCAACAATGAAACAATACGCATGATTTTGAGATATTGAAAATTAGACGCGCAGCCGTGCAGCCAACGTGCTGACCACGAGAAACAAACCATACAGCGGGATCAATTCAAACAACAAACTGCCTGCCGCTCCGCGCGACAAACCAAACAACAGCGGCGCAATCAAAAAGTAAGCCGCGCCAATCACAACAGCGATACCGCAGGTCAGCCACATGTATTGCCCGCGATTCTTTTTGACCGCGCGACGAATCGCCTCAGCGATGACACCGCCGATGGCGGGTCCGATAAACGTCATCAAGATAAACGAAAAAAATCCGATGCTGCTCGCAAGACGCAGCGCAAATCCTGAGATCACACCGCCCACCAGTGCGATCAGCGTCGCAATCACATAGTGCTCCATTCCCGCCGTATAAAACGTGGCGACGCGCGCCTTGACATAGTACGGACACACATAGCCAACCGGCGTGCGTTGCGCGTCTTTGACCATGAGTGGGCGCTCGCACTTGGCGCAGCGCAGCGTGGTCTCGCCATCGGCTTTGTAGGGGCAATCAATCGGAGTAACAGACATGGCTAATACTCTAACTCAGGTGTGTTTCGAAAATCAGCTACGGCTTCGGTCTCGTCGGGCATCTCAACATCAGGCACGACGCGCCGCTGACACACGGCACGAAACGGACAATAGGTGCATTGACGTTCGTCGTCGGTTTTGGCAAATGCATCCTCGCCCTGCGCAGTGCGCGCCTCGATGTCGCTGATGAGACGGGTGAATCGGGCTGCATCTGACTCAAACTCATCGCGCGAGTAACGCACACGCAGCCACGGTTGCTGCGGAAAATTAGCGAACCAATAGTGCATCTCACATTGCTCGGGCGCAAGCGCGGCGCCGCCATTAAATGGCGCGCCAGCAGACGCCAGCACATACAAATACACGCGTGTCTGGATGCGTTGCGCAAACGTCGCCAATGACGGCGCGCGTTTGCCGCGCAATGTCTTCCAATCAATGATGACGGCGCGTTGATCACCCGTGCAGAGCAGATCAAACCGCGCATACAGTTGATGCTCGCCGATAGAGGCGCTCAGCGCGAGTTCCGGCGTGCGCTGCGGCGGCAATTCACCAAAGTCAGTACCGATAAAGCGCGACCACCATGTCGCGACCTCATCGTCGCGCTCGGCATCGAGCCGCGGATTGCACTCGATATCGAGCCAATAGCGCTCGATCAGCGTATGCAAATGCACGCCTTGTCGCAAATAGCTGCGATAGCGCAACGCCTCCGCGTCGCTCGTCTCGAGCGCTGCGGAGGGCTGATGCGCCACGTAGCGCAGATAGTAGCGACGCGGACACTCGACAAAGTCGGTCAAGCTGTGCTGGCTTAATTTCATACGCGGCTTAATTTCATACGCGGCTTAATTTCATCGTCTGATTGACAATTATCTATTGACTATTTGTCATTTTTGTTTTGTGGAATGGCGCACGCGGCGGTGCTACCCGGCAAGCGATAACGATTGCGTGCGACCCACGCGTAAACCCGCTCCTCGAGCGCGGCAATCAAAGGCACATGATAAAACAGCGCCACAAACTTAAATGCTCCGCCAAGATGCGCCATAGCCGCATTGGCTGCCGCTGCTGCACGATAGTGTTTGCCCATCACATCTACAAATTGCAACGCGGCGCGGCACTCAGCTTCAGAGAGATTCACCTGAGCCAATAACTCAGGCGTCTGAAACGGCAAAACATCAATCCGCCTTTGATGATTAAAACGCTGCACGGCGCTTGCTGTGCGCTGTCAAAAGCCACAGTCGCCGTCGTAGATCAAAGTAGGTCGCATAAATAAAATCGAGGCAAATGCGTTATGCGTTTGCCTCGATGATTGTATTCGCTTGCGATCAGGTATTAGGATATTTATCTACTGCCACTTCGTTAGTTATCTTTGGCAACAACATCAAACGTAACAATCGGGATAAATGTCTTACGCCATGACACGCCCGAGTCGGACACCGACACCTGCAAAGTTGCCGATGGCACGTCTATGGCTTTCATGTTTTTATCAACCAGTTGAATGTTGTCAAGGTTTAGCTCGACCGCACCTGTCTTTGTTGCGCGAAATAGCAACCAGCCTAACGGGCTAGTTGCAGTTGCCGGAGACTCGCCTAGCGAGTAAGCGCCAATGGTAACCACACCGTCTTCATTTAGCGTTGGCAAATTGACCCAGTAGCCGTCAGGGGTCATATCTGGCGAAGCATCGTAGCCGATGAACTCAAGTGTATCTGACGGCAATGCCAAGCTGAACTGATACGCGCGTAGTTGAGCAGCTTGGTCAGCAGTCACCGCCACGCGAATAAGATCGCCGCTCTTGACACTTGAGTTTTCCAATTGCAATGCAAGCGCGGGCGAGCCCAATTCAACCAACCGCTGAGTACGCCCCTGTGCGCGGAACGAAGCTGACTGGCTAACCGCACCCGGGCAGCGTGTGCCCCAACGCGATGCCACACGTTGGACATCTTGGATGTCTATGTCACCGTCACGCTCTGTGTCGTAGCGCAACAAATAGCGTGATTGCCCCGTGACGCTGTCCCAACGATAAGCCACGCCTTGCACGTCAACGATGTCTATATCGCGGTCTTGGTCAAAGTCACCGAGACATGTGTTGCCAACTGCAAAGACTGTGCCTTGGCGCGCGACGGCGGCTGGCACCTCTAGCACACTCATCACTTGTGCGTCTGTGATGTTGAGCGGAATGGCGCCATCAATGAGTGGTCGCACGCGCACGTACGCCAGCACGCCGCTCCCCGTCACCCCTGTGGGCGTGTAACCTGTGCTATACGCACCAAAGGTTGCGCTGCCGTTAGCATTGTCAATGGTCGGTGGAAGCGCAACAAATGATCGTCCCGTTGCGGTCGGCAATGTGCCGATTGAGATGGCTTCTACGGCAAGCTGTGTGGGCGAGTAACCCAGCGTAAACTCAAATCCGCCTAAGTTATTGGTGTTGCTAAGCTGCACAGCTACGGTAATCGGACGCTCAATCAAGAACGTGCCAGTCGTTGGCTGTGTAGCGATCAACGACATGGTGACATTACCAGCCATCTCAGTCTCGACGTAGTTGTCCATGTATGACGTGCCGCGCAAGATGTAATTGAGCAAACGCCAAGATTGTCCGGCTGGCACAGGCTGTGTGAGCGTGGCGGTCTTGCCAGTTGCCAATTCCGTAAGGGTGATCTTTAGTCCGACCGCATCATCGAGCTCGTATTCGATGTGGTACCAGCTATCTGTGCGCACCGCATCAAACATAGTGCGCGCTGGGGTGTATGCCCCACTGTTGGTGCGCGAAATAAAGTAGACACTTCCGCCAAAAGCATAAATTCGGTAGCTGTTTACATCGTTTAAGGTTTGTAGAATAAATAGGCTGCCGGGGTCGGCTTGGTCAAACTTGAAGTCAAACTTGAGTGCTTTGCGGTTTGAAATACTGTAGGTTGTCCTAATTAAAGTTGAGTAAGACGTGCCATTAGTCGCACGATTTTGCACGACTTGACCGCCACAGTAGCTATAGTTGGCTGTTTGATTTGCCGTATAGTTCCACAGCGCAATATTAGTTGTGTTGAACGCATCGGTGACATACAGTGGCTCAGGCGGTGGGGCTGGGCAACTGACAATCGGCGACGGCACAAATTTGCTTGTAAAGATCTGCGGCGGACCCGCGCGTCTATCAGCGAATGCAGCCACATATTGACCGCTCGTTGCATCATAGAGCGTGCTAGGCGCTCCGTCATAGTAGAGCGACCATACGTTATTAGATGTGACGTCGCTTACTGTGTTTATTCCTTCGCCCGCTAGTGAATTGAATCTTGTTGAGACATAGCGCGGCTTGCCATCTACGACAGCCACATAGGTCAGCATGATTTCTGTGCCATCAGACGTTGAACGAGAAGTGATAGCTGGAGCGCTGTCGCTGCTAGTGCTTCCGCCATAAAACACGGTAGGCGACCATGTCGCGCCGTTATCAGCGGAACGCGCATAGCCGATGCCGCGAGTGCCATCTTGGCGACAGGCTGATCATGCTACATGCAAGACGCCGAATGCGTCTATATGCGTCACGGGCCACATCTGAACACAATTGGCGGATGTCGAGGAAATAGTGTTTACCTGAACTGGCGCACTCCACACTGAGCTGCCATTTGGCAAGCGAGCCACATAGATATCGCCAAGTAAACTGGCTGTGCCAGTTGGAACCATACCTACCCAAGCAGCATAAATATCGCCATTATTTGCAACCACTACAGATGGCTGCGCCTGATAATTTGCGCCAGATGTAACTGTTATAGGAACAGACCAATTTGTGCTGTCATATATAGATGAGAGTAAAGTAATA
>CAZVQE010000081.1:0-9303 GCA_964628875.1 uncultured Anaerolineae bacterium | reverse complement strand
CGAGAAGTATCTTATTACATCATCTTGGACTAAAGAATTTATTGAGAATAATGTGGTTTGGATTTGTGACGCTGATGGTACATTTCAAATTGTTTACGGTGAGGACTCACAAGAATTCAAAGAACGATGGACGACCGTTTATCCTGATCAGGATAGTCAGATTTTCCCTGTATATATGAAGATTTCTGGCACAGTGATTAAAGAGCTTAAATTTATTTCATTGGATGGTGGACGTATTTTTGTTCCTATGACAGAAATTCGTCCCACAAAAGATAATGAACTCGAATACTTTTGGAATCTTAATAGTCTTGAGGTGAAAATATGTAATGTGATTGGGGAATACTACATTTATAAAGATTTAAGAAGTGTTGCGAAATTTTCAAAAGTTACTCTTGTCGAGTAACTAAGCTGATTGACCAAATTGTGTCACTTTCTTTCAACAATTTGCATCAGCGCCGTGACACCAAAGCCCAACGCATAAAACACACTCGGCAGTGCGCCGCCGACATCACCGCGCGTGATGAGCAGCGCCGCCATAATCGCCGAATACAGCGCACAAGCGACCTCGCCGATCAGTGTGCGATCCCAACGCAGGCGATAGGTGCGGTTGAGCTTGTCGGCGTCGCCCAGCTTGGGCGTGCGCGCAAAGTGCCCCGCGTCGCTGCCCAACAGCCCCGTTAGATAGTTGAGCGCGTTCGACCATGAGAGACCGATTCCCAAGATTGCCGCCAATGGCATATCGCGCAAAAAACCCAACATGCCGCGTCCGCGCCTCACGTGCGCGACTAGCATGAGCAAGATCGGTGACGCGCTGATATACGTGGCAGGGTTGGCGTAAATTGGCGCTGCGGCGGCGCGTGCGCTGAGACTGCCATTCAACGCCAAGATAGGCGAGACTAACATCAGCGCCATGATAAACACATGGATGACATAGCCGCTGACGTGCTGCCAGCCAGCCAATCGGCGCACGGGCGAAATCGGCGCGCGCGCGATCAATGGAAACAGCTTGCGCACACATTGCGCCGATCCGCGCGACCAACGCGCTTGTTGCATTTTGAATGCGCTGATGCTGAGAGGTAACTCACTCGGCACGCCATAGTCGCGCAGATAAATGGGTCGCCAGCCGCGTAACTCGGCGCGATAGCTCAAGTCGAGGTCTTCGGTGAGGGTGTCGCCTTGCCAGCCGCCCGCGTCCTCGATGCACGCGCGTCGCCACACACCGGCTGAGCCGTTAAAGTTGAGCAGCAAATCATTTTCGGCGCGTGCGGGCTGCTCGATCATAAAGTGCATATCGAGCATGAGCGCTTGCGCCCGTGTCGCCGCATTTTGATCGCGATTCAAAAAATCCCAACGCGCCTGCACAAAGCCGACGCGCTCATCTGCAAAATGTGGCACCACGCGTCGCAAAAAATCAGGCGACGGCACAAAGTCGGCATCAAAGATCGCCACAAACTCTGGCGCGGTCTTCGACGAGCTCAGACCGATGTTGGCTGAGCGTGCATCAGAGTTGGTTGAGCCTGTCGAAACCAACGACTCAACTGCGGCTTCAGCAAGCTCAGCCAACACTCCGGCAGGCTCACCCAACGGCGTATCAGTCTTAGCCATCACGCTCAAGCCAAATTGCAATGCGCCTGCCTTGAAGCCATAGCGCGTGTCGCGCGTAAGCAGCGCGATATCTATGCCGCGTGCGCGGGCTGCCTCGACCTCGCGTTGCACGATCTCGCGTGTGTCATCGGTCGAGTCGTCGAGTGCCTGTATGTGCAATCGGTCTCGCGGGTAATCGAGCGCGCACACCGCGCGAATGATGCGCGCGGCGACATTGCGCTCATTAAACATTGGCAGTTGCACCATCACACGTGGCAGATCGGGCGTGTCAGTTTTGGCTGGCGTGCGAGCGCCATTCACCCGCGCCAAAAACAACATCAACAAGGCTGCCTCTTGCAGCGCATACAGCGCCAGCCCAAGCGCTGCGATAAATTGAATAGCCGTGAGCGCGAGGGTCAGCCATTCATGCATGATCGGTGTGTCATTGCGAACAAAATGCCGCCATGCACTGTGCATAGCGGCAATAAGCTAAAACAAAATTTAAGATTGTGAATGTCATTCTGAGGCTCGAAGAGCCGAAGAATCTCTGCTGCGATAAACGCGCTAACGATTCTTCACTTCGCTACGCTTCGTTCAGAATGACGCCTAAGCCTTATTTATCCAAGTCTCCTAAGTCCATCGAATTGATAAAGTCATCAAATGCACCCAAATCCGGCGCATTCTCGGATGGCTTTTCCTCGGTGACTTCTTCGATCTCAGGCATTGTGCCGGCTTTGTCCATGACCGATTCCTCAATAAAAATCGGCACGCCAGCCCGCACCGCAATCGCTATAGCGTCGCTGGAGCGTGAATCTATCGAGATCATCTTGCCGCGATCATTGATCTCAAGCTGCGCAAAATATGTATCTTGATACAAATCGTTGATCACGACTCGCGCCAGCTTGGCGTCTAATTCACCCAAGACGCGCAGTACCAACTCATGGGTCAACGGGCGAGGCGTCTCAGCGCCACTCAAAAATAGGTTGATGGCTTCGGCTTCGACGCGTCCGATCCAGATCGCCAGATAGCGTGGGCTGTCTAGCTCGCGGAGGATCAAGATGTGTTGTTGAGACATTAGGCTGACGCGGATAGCGTCAATTTTGACTTCGATCATCTTTTGTTTTCCTCCTGTGACGGGTGTTGCGGGATTATACTCATCGCTTCATGCAAGTCACATTTTGGGGCGCTGCGCGCACAGTCACTGGGTCACAACATCTTTTGGAATCGGGCGGCGAGCGCGTGTTGCTCGATTGCGGCACGTATCAGGGCAAGCGCGCCGAAGCCAACGCCATCAATCGCACATTGCCATTTGACGCAAAGTCGCTCAGCGGCATGGTGCTGTCGCACGCGCACATAGATCACAGCGGCAATATTCCAAATCTCGTCAAAAGCGGATATCAAGGCAAGATTCATTGCACACGCGCCACACAAGACCTGTGTGACTCGATGCTGATGGACTCAGGCAAGATACAAGAAGAAGACGCCAAATTTTTGAATAAGCACGGCGCGACGCCACAAGTCATGCCGATCTACACACAGCTCGACGCGCAACAATCGCTGGAGCGTTTTGTGTCGCACGATTACAAGCAGCCGTTTGAGGCGACCAACAACGTGCGCGTGACCTACAACGATGCGGGTCATATGCTGGGTTCGGCGTGGGAGCTGATCGAGTTGAATGAAGGCGGGCGGCAGGCGCGGCTGTGTTTTAGCGGCGATTTGGGGCGATTTGGGTTGCCGATATTGCGCGACCCGCAGTACATGCCAGAGGCTGACTATCTCATCATTGAGGGCACCTACGGCAATCGGCTGCACGAGCCGATCAGCGATGCGCTGCCAACGCTCGACCATGCCATTCACACGGCAGTAGAGCGCGGCGGCAAAGTCGTCATCCCCGCGTTTGCGGTTGGTCGCACCCAAGAGATTGTGTACTGCCTGCATCAATTGATCTTGCAAGGGCATTTGCCGGACGTGCCGGTATTTGTAGATAGCCCGCTGGCGGTCAATGTCACCCGCGCATTTAGAGAGCATCCTGAGTGCTATGACGGCGACACCAAAGTGTTGATGCGGCAGTCGCCCAATGGTGACGCGTTTGGTTTTCCGCGCCTCAAATATGTGCGAACAGTCGAAGAGTCCAAGGCGCTCAATTTTGTGAAGGGTCCCGCCGTCATTATCTCGGCGTCCGGCATGTGCGAAAACGGGCGTGTGTTGCATCATTTGCGCAACACGATTGAGGACGAGCGCAACATGGTATTGCTGGTTAGCTTTCAAGCGCCCGACACACTTGGTCGTAAATTACAAGACGGCGTCAAAACCGTGCGTATTTTGGGCGATGAGTTTCGCGTGCGGGCGGAGGTGCGTCGCGCCGAGTCATTCTCGGGGCACGCCGACCGCAATGATTTGTTGAATTGGGTCGCGCCGCGCGCCAAGCAACTGCGCAAAGTTTTTATCGTGCATGCAGAAGAAGATTCAGCTCTGGCGCTCGCGGACGGTTTGCGTGAGATTGGCGTGAGCGACGTGCAGGTGCCATTCAAAGGGCAGAGCTTTGAGTTGTAAAAAGGCTTCAATTACACGTCAGTCCGATTGGCAAAATAAGAATTAAACAAATACGCACCGAGCAACCATATATAATTTTACTTATGAACATTCAAAAATTTCTTAACACAAATACAGGGAAAGTATTCATTGTGTTTTGGATTGTTAATTCACTTATCGTTATTGCCCGCGCAGGTTATAGCTTTGGTCAATGGCTCTATCGCCTGATTAATTGATTTCGATTTTTTTAAATAGAATCAAACAATTTCACAAATTTACTTTGACATTCGGCGATAATTTGCCCGAATGAATATTGCAATCATCGGCGCAGGCGCAACGGGGCTTGCCGCCGCGCACGATCTACTTAACGCGGGTCACAAGGTCACAGTATTTGAGGCGGGCGCACAGCCCGGCGGTCTCGCGGGTGGCTTCAAACAAGATAATTGGAACTGGTCGCTCGAAAAGTTTTACCATCATTGGTTTGAATCAGACGCCGACCTGCTCAAACTCGCCAGCGAAATCGGCGTGCGCGAGCGTGTCATGTATCTGCGCCCCAAGACTGTGTCGTACTACGATGGCAAATTTGTGCCGCTTGATTCGCCACTCGCCGCGTTGATGTTCCCCGGGTTGTCGCTCATTGGCAAGCTGCGATTTGGGCTCGCTGGTCTGTATCTCAAGCTCACCTCAAACTGGCGCGCGCTCGAGCAAGTGACCGCCAACGAATGGCTCGCCAAAAACATGGGCAACGAAGCCTATGAGTTGCTGTTCAAGCCGCTGCTGATCGGCAAATTTGGCGAGGCCTACTGGGACAAAGTCAACATGGCATGGTTTTGGGCGCGCATCAAATCGCGCACTACTAAGCTTGGCACGTTTGATGGTGGCTTTCAGGCGTTTTTTGATGTGCTGTCTGAGCATCTCATACGGCGTGGTGCGCGGCTGATGTACTCGACACCCGTGCAGCGTATCGAACGCAGCGACGAGAGCGGACTGTGGTGGATCAAGGTGGATCATCCTGAGTTTGTGGATCGCTATCTGACGTTTGATCGCGTGCTGGTGACGACTTCGCCCAAGCTATTCACCAAGCTCGTGCCACAGATCAGCGAACGCACACCTGAGTATCTGTCATCGCTAGATGGCTTGACCTCACTCGGCGCGGTCGTGATGATCTTTGCGATGCGCCACGGGCTCAGCCCCGACGGCTACTACTGGCACAATATTCCAAAGAGCGCAGATTTTCCGTTTTTGTGTTTGGCGGAGCATACCAATTTTGTCTCGTCTGAGCATTTTGGCGGGCAGCATTTGTTGTATGTCGGCGATTATTTGCCACCCGATCACGCCTACTTTGGCTTGGGTGAATCGGAACTGCGCGAAATTTTTATGAGCACATTCAAGCGCATCAATCCACAATTTGAGGCTGACTGGGTTGAGCAGACGTGGCTCTTTAGAGAATCGTATGCGCAGCCGGTGCCTTTTGTCAATCACTCACAACACATCCCGTCTACGCGCACGCCGCTGCCCGGGTTGCACTTTGCGAGCATGAGCCATGTATATCCATGGGATCGCGGCACAAACTACGCCGTGCGGCTCGGACGTGATGTGGCTGGTGAGATGCTGGTTGCGTGACAAGCACTATCGGCTGATCGCTATGTAACCACTAGCTTCGACGATGCGTTGCGCGTCGGCGCCTAGCGCCCATAGCGCAAATTTGCGCGCCTCGCCCTGCGGCTCACCGAGTGACATGAGATAGGTCGAGTAGCGCAGCGGATACGTGCCGCCGCTGATATTTTGGCGTGATGGAGCTTGATTTTCGATGCTGATCGGCTTGACAGTGGCGGTCACGCGCGAGGCGGGCGCGTAGCCGATTGCGCCCGGGCGCAACGCCACAAAGTTGAGCATGACCTCTGTCGTCGGCAACACGATGCCATTCAGCGAGAGCTTGACCCCGTTCATAACCGCATTCTCAAACAGTGCGCGACCGGTCTCGCCGTCCTCGCGCATAGCGAGATCAATGTCGCCGAGCGCGGCGATGCCAACGTCGCTCCAGCGGCTGCGCGCGCCGGCATACACCTCGCGCAGCTCAAACAGGCTGAGATTTTGCAGCGGGTTTTGTGAATGGACGATCACGGCGACACCGTCTTGCGCCACATCCGAGTACCACACCGTGCGATTTTGCATCGCGGGCAGCACGGTGGTCAGTGCGATATCCGCGCGCGCGGTTAATGTGGCATCCGCGACGCTGGTGGCGCTGCCCCATTCGAGGATGATGGTCGCGTTTGGATTGGCGCTCATATACGCATCCGCCAGCTTTCGCGCGAGCGGCAGGCTGGCTGCGTCGGATTGTAATTTCAGCCGCACAGGCGCAAGAGTCGGCTTGGGTGTCTCAAAGCGCGCGCATCCACTCAGCGTGAGCATAAGCCAGCCAGCGGCGAGCCAACGTATCAACGGAGATGTCATCAAGGTCAAGCGCGATTATAAGCAACACATTTTTTAAGGTTGGCGTAGGGCAGCCGTAGGGCAATCGTCAAGCAAGCATGTCATGTGATCGCTACACTCAGCGCCAAGGTCAGGGTGGGACCTTCTCTTCTCCTCCTTTTGGTTTGAGAGCCAGCTTGCAAATCGCAACTGGCTCTCGCAGTTTTTCGGCGCAAAATATTTGCCGTGCGTCATACCGCGTGTAATAATTCTGCTTAGCCATGGACAGCCCAAATTTTCAGGACGTACTACGCGCGCGTCAGCGCATCGCGCCTTATCTCAAGCGCACGCCGACGCACCGCTACGCCGCGCTCGACGATTTGATTGGCACGTCACTCTACGTCAAGCACGAAAATCATCAACCGGTTTGTGCGTTTAAGGTGCGCGGCGGCATCAATCTCGTCTCGCAACTGAGCGACGACGAAAAGCGACGCGGGGTGATAACAGCTAGTACGGGCAATCATGGGCAATCTATCGCATATGCTGCGCGACTATTTGGCGTGACGGCGCGCGTATGTGTGCCGATGCAAGCCAATCCAGTCAAGGTTGCGGCGATGCGTGGAATGGGCGCCGAACTGATTTTTCACGGCGAGCGATTTGACGATGCGCGCAAGCATTGTGAGGCGTTGGCGCATGAGCATGGCTATCGCTACATTCACAGTGGCAACGAGCCTCTGCTCATCGCGGGTGTAGCGACGGAGACGCTCGAGATGATCGAGGACGCGCCGAACATTGAGGTGGTGATCGTGCCTGTGGGCGGTGGCAGCGGCGCAGCAGGCGCATGTATCGCGGCGAAAGCCATTAACAAAAATATCAAGGTCATCGCCGTGCAGAGTGAGCGCGCGCCCGCCGCGTATCTCTCTTGGAAAAATCGTGCGGCTGTGACTGCGCAAGACAATACATTTGCGGAGGGGCTCTCGACCTCAGCGCCGTTTGAGTTGCCGCAGCAGATCATGCGTGAGATGCTAGATGATTTTGTGACGGTGCCGGATGAATTGATTTTGCAGGCGATGACGTGGTACCTCGAACATGCGCATTCACTGGCAGAGGGCGCGGGCGCGGCGACATTGGCGGCGGCGTATCAGCTACGAGATCAGCTCAGGGGCAAAACAGTTGGCATCATTTGCAGTGGCGGCAATTCTTCGCTGGCGCACTTACAGATGGCGTTGGATACAGCCAAGTAGGTGAAGCGGATCGTGCAGCACAATATTGAGGATAAGTTAATGAAGCGTAATTTGTTGTTTGCCGTGACCGCGTGTATGGCGGCATGTTTGTTTATTGCTACGATGCGCGTTGATGCGTCGGTGCCAGCGACTGTAAAGAGCGATACGCTCACGCCGCTGGAGAGTCTCGGACGAGATCTTTTTTTTGACGCGAATTTGTCTGAGCCAGCCGGTCAGTCGTGTGCAACCTGCCATGTGGAAGTATTTGCATTTACGGAGGGTAAAAAGCTCTCGCCGACTTCGCCGGGTGTGAATACCAGTTTGTTTGGCAATCGCAATACACCGACAGCCATGTATATGGCGTTTAGTCCGCCATTTGCGTATGACAAAGCGCAGGGCAAATATGTGGGTGGGCAATTTTGGGATGGTCGCGCAGCGGACCTCGCGGCGCAGGCGAAGGGGCCATTTTTGAATCCGATTGAGATGGCGAATCCAGATAAGTCGGCGATGATCAGCAAAATCAAACTCGCTAGCTACGCCGATCAATTTAAGAGCGTTTTCGGACAAAATGTGTTTGATAATGCTGAGGTCGCCTACGATAACGCCGCAGATGCAATCGCCGCGTTTGAAAAGACTGCACGGTTTAGCCCATTCTCATCAAAATACGATGCGTATCTCGCGGGCAAAGTGCGTCTAACGGATCAAGAGGCGCGCGGGCTCTTGTTATTTGAGAATGTTAGCAAAGGCAATTGTGCCGCATGCCACACCAGTCGCGCGTCGGGCGATACGCCTGCGCTATTTACCAACTTTGGCTACGAAAATATCGGTACGCCGCGCAACCCATCCAACCAGTTTTACAAGATGCCAAAAGCGTTTAATCCGGATGGCGCAAATTTCATTGACATCGGCTTGGGCGCGACTACAGGCGACAAAGGCGACAACGGAAAATTTAAGGTGCCGACGTTGCGCAATATTGCGCTGACCTCGCCGTATATGCACAATGGCTACTTTACAAATTTGCAAAACGCTGTTGATTTTCACAACACGCGCGACAGCAAACCTGCTTGCAGTTCTTCATTTCTCACAGTAGGTCAAGCGTTGATGCAAAAATGTTGGCCCGCGCCCGAGGTCAGCGACAATAAGAATATGGAGTCGATCGGCAATCTCAATCTGTCGAGCTCAGAAGTGGATGACATTGTTGCATTTCTCAATACGTTGACCGACGGTTATGCGATTAGCTATAACGTGCATTTGCCGCTGGTCATGCAGAAGTAGCGCCGCTGAGTAACCGCCCATAGGTCTGCGGTTGACGTTGCTCCATGAGCGGAAACAGTTTGCGCCAAAAATTAAACACGCCGAAATCCAATTCAGCCAACACCACCGCAGGCTCGTGACGCGGCGCCTGCGCGACGATTGCACCCGTCGGATCGCACACAAACGATGAGCCATAAAAATTGACGGTGCCTTCGTTGCCGGTGCGATTGACCGCCGCAATAAACACGCCGTTGGCAATCGCGTGTCCGCGCATGACCGTCTCCCAGCGCGGCTCGGA
>CAZVQE010000080.1:5093-9470 GCA_964628875.1 uncultured Anaerolineae bacterium | reverse complement strand
TTTGGTCAGCGTCATGTGGTTGAGCCATTGACCTTTGTCGGCAAATGCGCCTCCCGCCGAGCCCCAGCTCGTCAAAAACAAGCTGAGCTTGTCAGCCGTGCCGCGATAGTCTGACGGCATCGCCTCGCCATTGACAAATGAAAGTCCGAGCGGCGAAATGTGCGGCGTGAACGTTTGATTTGTTTTGCCCTCAGTCGCTGCGTCACGCGCCACGCCATCATCAGCCGAATATTGCGCCGAAGCGGGGCCGCGATTGATGATCGGATCAGAAAAAGCCATCGGCGCTTTTGGATACGTTGGGTCGGTGGCGTAGGTTTTGTTTTGCACTGCCACAAAGTCTTTGCTCAGGCGTTTGTCGTTGGCGGCGTCGTAGTTTGCAAATTGCTGTGGATTGTCGTAGTTGCCAAAACGCCATGGAAAGCCATAGTGTTTGCCCTCGCGCAACCAATTCAACTCATCTGGATAGTCCGCGTCAGGTCCGTTGTCCACGCCAAATAGATCGCCATTCGGCGCAAACGCCAGATCAAACGCATTACGCACGCCATCGGCAAAAATGTAACCTTTCGCGCGCAACACCGCGTCGTCGTTGGGCAATTCGAGGTCGGTCGCATCCGTCGGCACACGCATAATCTTGGTCGTCAGCGCCACCTCACGCAAATCCGGATACGTGCCGCGCGCGGTCTCGATCTCACCGTGATCCGTGCGCGAGCCTGCATTGATGTAAATCCATTTGTTGTCGGGGCTGACGGTGATGCCATTCCACAAATGATCAAAATTTGTGTTGCTGGCTTGCCAACGCGCGGTGCGAAAAACAGTGCGCCATTCGCGTTTGCCGTCCGCGGCGGGTTTGCCCGCGCGCAACACCGCATACACCTGTGACGGTTGCGGCTTGTTGGTGTACATGACATACAGCGTGCCGTCCGCGCCAAAGCGCAACCCGCCTGCAACGCCGCCATCATCAATGCCAATATCTTTGGCTGTGAATCGTCGCGTCTTGTTGACGTCGCCGTCGAGCTTGACGCTGTAGATGTCATTGTTTCCGGCGAGATACAGCAGCTCTTTTGCGGCAGCGTCGTACGCCAGCCGCACATTGGCGGTGCCAACATCCAACACTTTGCGCAGGCGGATTCCATTCCACAATAGCGTCGGACCATCGGCGATCGGCTGTGCGACGGTGGCGCTGCGCGCAGCGGTCTTTGCCGTTGGCTGTGGAATGGCGCTCGGCACAGAGGTTGGCGTTTGTGTTTGAGTTGCGCACGCAGCGAGCGCCATTCCACAAAGCGCTGACGACAAATAGCGGCGATAAAAACCAATCATGGTGTATGCGTCCAACCCAAGATGCGCTCGGCTTTGCCGCAATCAAAAAATCCGCGATTGCCATTTAGATTGCCCATGATCGGCACGTGCGGATAGTAACGTTTGACAAGCTCATGCGAAGGCTCTTGAAGCATTGTGCGCGGCGCAACAATATAAAACACTTCGTGACCCTTATAGTTTGCCGTGAGTGACAACAAGCACGCACGCGCGGCGTCAATGAGCAACGTATAGGCAAATAGATGCTTGATGACAGCAGGCGATGCGGTCGGCGCGGCTTTGGTGACCGTCTCGCGGCTATCAACCAACCAATGAAAACGCAAACTGGCGATGCTCATATTTTCGTAACGTCGCGCAAATGAGTTGCCCTGCTCTTCCAGCACCCATTTGCTCAGGCTATAGGGGTCTTCGGCGTAGGTCGGATGTTTTTCGTCCACCGGAAAATAATCGTAGCGTGGCGCGCGGCTATACACTCCGCCAATTGCATTGATCGAGGACGCCATGCACACACGCTGGATGCCAAGCATGCCCGCCGCCGCTAATGCGTTGTAGCTTGACACCGTGTTATCGGCATACACGACCGGGTCGGGTTGATTGAGCGGCGAGCGATATGCCGCCAGATGAATCAACGCGTCACAGCCATTGATGCTGGCGATAAACTGGCCAAAGTCTCGCACATCAGCTACCAGATATGACACGCCCGGCTGGCGCGACGTAGGCAGGCTCTGATCCATGCTAACTACGCTATGACCCTGATCTATCAAAAAAGGAACGAGAAAGCGTCCCATATCGCCGTTGCCGCCGGTTACTGCAATTTTCAAGATATCACCTCAATATAACTTTGTAGAGAATTGGTTTGTGTCGAGATCAAACTATTTGTCAAATCGTGTATGTGCGCAAGCATACGCTGGCGCGCCAGTATCGCATTGCGTTGTTGAATGGCATCCGCGATCATCAAATGAAAACGCGCGGCGCGTTCATTCATGCCCGGCTGCAACATCGTGCGACGGCGACTTGCCAAAAACAAATCGTTGACGCCTTCCATCATATGCTCGAGCACTTCGTTGTGCGAGGCAGCCGCAATCTTGCGATGAAACATGATATCTGGCTCAACAAAATCAGCGCCGCGCCGAATTAGTTCTTCCATTTCGCGCGCGAGCCTAGCGATCTCGGCGACCTCCGTGTCACTGCCGCGATCACACGCCAACGCAGCCAGCTCAGGCTCCAACACGCGGCGCGCCTCGCATAATGCAAGAATCGAATCCGTCGCCAGCAAGTCAAAACTCAACTCGCGCGTATTTTCGACGGAGCTTACAAATGTGCCGCGCCCATGCTCCATTCGCAAAATGCCGCGCGACTCCAGCGTGCGGATCGCCTCGCGCACAGAGCCAGTGCCGACCGCATAACGCGCGCCAAGCTCGGTGATGCTTGGCAGTCGTTGACCCGGTAGCCACTCGCCTGCACGGATGCTTTGTTGAATGTTGTCTACGACTGACAAATACACTTGCGACAACGGCGTTTTGCGGTGTGCGGAGACCAGCTTAGTTTGCTGCATGTTTTTCCAGTGTTTGCATCAGATCAAGATGAAAGCGCGCGCCTTGATGATTGGCATCCAGTGACAGCGCTTGCGCAAAACGATCACGTGCCGACGCCCATTGGCGCATGCCAAAGTGTCCGAGCGCCGCCATAAAGTGACAATGAATCTGGTGGCGTTTGCGCATGTCATCGTCAAACGCGCCGAGCGTCGGCAACGACACCGCAAAGTAATCCACGCGTACCTCGTCGTGTATGTGTTTTTTGCTATACGCGATCATGGCTCTAAATATTGCTGTTGCCTCAGCGCGTTTGCTGAGCGCGAGCCGCGCCAGCCCCTGATAAAAAATCATCTCGGGCGGCTGATCGTTGTAATACATCGCCGATGTCAGCTCGACGCTGCCGCGCGCCGCCAGCTCATATTGCTCACGCGCACGCTTGGCATCCTTGAGCTGCGTATACGCCTCGCCAAGAAAATAGTGAATGTTGTTATCGTGCGCGTTTGGCAGTTTGCCTTCGGCGAGATTGGGCGGATAGTCGAGCGCGCGCGTGAGTTGCTCAATGCTATGGGTGAATTGCATTTTGCGCATATGTTGCTGCGCCAGCGCAATTGAGGCCGCAACGTATTGAGACGGCGCTTTGCCTTCGCCACCTTCCCATGGATGAAAATTGCGCTGCATCAGCATGTGCATGGCTTTGTCGGGTTGCTGCGTCATATTGAGCAACGAGACATACTCAATCGTCAGATCATCACGCCGTGCGATCAAATCAACGTATGGCTTGAGCAATGCAAGGCGGCGCTTCGGCGATACATTCATCAGCTTGCGCAGTTGATCTTGCTCAAACAGCACACGCGCATCGCTCGGATCGAGCGCAAACGCACGCGCATACGCGGCGCGCGCGGCGTTCAATTTGCCGAGCTTATTGACGTAAGCCACGCCCAGATTGCGATGCACCGTTGCAAAGTTTGGATCGAGCTTGCGTGACTGCTCCCAGCAGGCGATGGCGTCCGCGTGTTGGCGATGCGCGCACCAAAAATTGCCGAGATAGTAATGCGCACGTGCGTCACGCGGATTCAACTCAATCGCTTTTTGCAAAATCATGACGCTCTCGATGCGCTGCGGAAAAACATAGTCAGGCGAGGCTTGTGATGCCTGTAAAAACAACTTGGCGTTTGGTTGTTGCTGTGCGACACACCACGCATATGCATAGCGTGACATCGTGTCACCCGCGCGCAAAAACAACGCGCTGGCTTCTGCGAATAACCCTGCATGTGCGTAGTCCCATGCTACGTCAGACAACGTATGTGCATCGCCCCGTGAGACTTGCTCAATTGTTTTATCCGCGCTGAGCAAGCCATTCTCAAAATGCACGCCGATCTGCATCGGGTCGAGCCGCAATGCAATAGCAATCTCGTCGGCGCACTCGCTCGCACGCTCGGTCAGCCGCAACAACGCAATCTTGAGATGGCGCGCTTGATGATGCGTGTTGTTGCGACGTAGAGCCGCATCGCAAAGTTCAATGGCTTGC
>CAZVQE010000080.1:0-4993 GCA_964628875.1 uncultured Anaerolineae bacterium | reverse complement strand
CCGCACATCAGCTCGATGTAGGGTCCGTCACTGTCGGTGAGCTGACGATCCCACGCCTTGCCAAATGTGCTATTGCCCCACGTCCATTGTTTTTTGCCCGGCACAACGTGATGATTGGCCACGTGCATCATGCCGGCTTGTTTGCCATGATCGTAGTCGCCAACAAAATCGAAGTCGCTGTGATACGCCATATATGAGGTTGGCACGGGGATATTTTTGTAGCGCGAGATGTCGGTGCCGGGCGCATAGTTGACTTTGTAGTATGTGCCTTTGGCAATTGGAAACTCGCTGACGTCACGCTTGCCGTGATCCATGACCGCATGCACATCGGGCGGAAACACCGATTGATAGTCGTCATTGACATGCACAGCCGGATTTGCCCACCACAAAAATGTCTGTGGCATTGACGTGCGGTTGTAGAGCTGGACGTTGATCTCTAGATACGCACGCTCCGGATAAATCGTGAATCCATGCATGCCCTTGGTCATAAACATGCGCTCATGTTCGCTGCACCACAGGGTTTCGCTACCGTCTGCATTTTTGATGATGCGCCAATCGAGCGGCTCAAAGGTGCTGGGGCGGTGATGTTGGGGCCAGTTAAATTCGATGCCGCCTGAGATCCACGGACCGGCAAGACCAACCAGTGCGGGCTTGATGACACTGTTGTGATAAATGAAATGGTAACCGTTGGTTTTGTCGAGCGCCATCTGTACGCGCCCACCGAGTTGTGGCAACACCATGACCTTGAGATAGCGATTCTCCAAAATGACCGCTGTGTATGTCTGACTTGATTTTGTATCGGCGACGCTCTCGATTACCGCATGCGGATAAACCACCCCGCTGCTGCCTTGATACACGCGGTTTTCGAGAAACATCGGATTTTTGTCAGGAGCGCCTATCTTATACGTCGGAATCTCGATTTGTTGAACGCAGATCAGTTCTAAATTCATGATGAATATAAATTCTGAAACACAAAAGTCATGCGATGACTTTAATTTATCAAAGATATTTTAATGAAATGCGCCAAAAAATCAAGCCCTCAATCCTAATTCAGAAGCCGCGAAAACAAATTCATCATATGTGATAACTGGGTGTCATATGATAACTGCCATTGACAAAGATAAAATCTGATTTAGAATCTATCTAAGTTTGCATTAAGCAAACGAAAATTAGAAGGAGAAAAATAATGTCTTCACTCGCTCGATTCAAGGCGTTTAGCGTTTTGGCGGCTGCCAGCTTTGTGCTCGCCGCATGCGCTTCGCCGACCCCCGCGCCCGCCCCGACGCAGGCGCCTGCGCAACCAACCGCTGCGCCGAAGCCAACCGATGTTCCTAAGCCAACAGAAGCGCCGAAGCCAACTGAGGCTCCCAAGCCAACAGAAGCGCCGAAGCCAACTGAGGCGCCGAAGCCAACTGCAGTTCCAGAGTTGGGCGGCAAACTAAAAGATGTGCCACGCAATCGCACGCTCATTCTTGGTTGGTCAATCAGCTCGCCCATCGGCGTAACCAACCCATGGGCAAACCCAGGCTACACCCACCAAGAGGGCAATGCTATGTTGTGGGAGCCATTGTTCTACTGGGGAATTTTCGCTGACAAAGAGTTGCCTTGGTTGGCTGAAAGCGGCACGTATAACAAGGACTTTACCGAGCTGACGATCAAGATTCGCAAGGAAGCCGCGTGGAGCGATGGCACACCTGTCACCGCAAAAGATGTGGTCTACACCGCTAAGGGTCAAATGACCAATGAAAAGCTCAATTACAACGCAGAGTTCAAAGAGTTTGTCAAGGACGTAGTCGCCAAAGATGACCAGACGGCTGTGTTTACCTTCAACAAGCCAGCGCCACGCTTTAAGTATGAAGTGCTGACGTTTAAGTTTGACACGGGCATCCCAATCGTGCCATCTGCAGCGTTGAGCAAGCAAGCTGACGTGAATGCCTATGTTGGCGGTTTGGACATGCCGCATAGCGGACCATACAGCCTCATGCAATGGACAAAAGAGCAAAAGGTGTATGACGTGCGCGAAGATTGGTGGGCGATCAAGGCAGGCATTGCCAAGGCTCCAGATGTCAAGCGCATCGTGATGATCAACATCGGCGGTCAGATCGGCGGCAACATGGAAACCGTCGCTCAACGCATCGTCAACAACGAAATGGATTCTTCGTTGGATATGCGCAGCTCGCTGATCAAGAGCATCCTCGACAAGAACCCGAAAGTCACAAGCCACACGGCAAACAACTCGCCATTTGGTTATCTCGACTGGTGGCCCAACAGCTTGTGGATGAACACACAAGCCGACCCATACAAAGATGTCAATGTCCGCAAAGCGATTGCTCTAACAATCAACCGCGATCAGATTGACGAAATCGTGTATAGCGGCGCAAAGATCAGCACGGTGTATCCATTCCCGCTGTATCCTGGTCTCGCAAAATTTGCTAACACGGATGGCATGAAGGCGCTGATCCAAAAGTACAACCCACGCGAATTCAGCTTGGACAAGAGCGCTGCGTTGATGACTGCAGCCGGATTCAAGAAGAACGACAAGGGTTTGTGGGAGAAAGGCGGCAAGACGGTAGATGCAACCGTGAAGGGCTTTGAAGGCATTCACAGCGACATCGTGCCAGTGCTCGTCGAGCAACTCAAGAAAGGCGGCTTCGATGCCAAGATTGACTTTGGACCTGAGGCATACAACGACATGGCAGCAGGCAAGCCCGGTCTGTATATGTTTGGTCACGGCGCAAGCACACAAGACCCATATGCGGTTTTGTTCTTGTTTACCAAGAAGCCAAGCGGCAACACAGCCGGCGCAAACAACTTCAGCCGCTATAACAACCCAGAGTTTGACAAGATTGTCAGCGAGATGGGTCCGCTAGATGCGACTGATCCCAAGTTCCAAGAGTTGGCTGTCAAGGCTATGGAGTACTACTACAAGGATGTTGTGGACATTCCTATCATCCAGTGGTTGCACCGCATTCCTTACAACCAGACCTATTGGTCAAATTGGCCCACAGCCGACAACAAGGCTGGCGGCGCAAACGGCGCATTCTGGGCGCACACCGGCATGTTGGTGGTCACCGGATTAAAAGCCGCGCAATAAAACTCAAAACTGAGTAAAGTGCAATGAGCAATGAGCCATGAGTGCTGCGTCACTCAAAACTCATTGCTCATTGCTCATTTGCTTTATCCGCATAAAATAAATAACGTGAGTATTCGCTACCTTATCCGCCGCATTTTGTTTTATTTGATGGTGATCTGGGTTGCAACTACGATCACATTTTTTATTCCTAGAATCTCGCCAAAAAATCCAATTCGCGAGCGATTTGCCGAATTGTCGCGCACGGGCGGATTCTCACCTGCTGATCTAGAAAAAATTGTTGATTCCTTTAATCAACAATTCGGACTAGACAAACCGCTACCGCAACAATACGCCAGCTACATCGGCTCACTGTTGCGTGGCGACATGGGCTACTCATTGCGCTTTTATCCATCGCGCGTAGATCAAATAATTAAAGCTAGCCTACCCTATTCATTAGGCTTGGTCTCTGTTACCGCTATTCTTTCATTTTTAATTGGCAATCTGGTCGGCGCATTGAGCGCCTGGCCCCGCACGCCGCGCTGGCTCAAAGGCGTCGCCACACCTCTCATCATCATGAAAGGTATGCATCCAGTCGTGTTGGGCATCGTTCTTATTAACATCATTGCCTTTGAGCTAAAACTGCTGCCCATCACAGGCACATACACACCGGGCGCAACGCCCGAATTAACTTGGAAATTTATCTCCGATGTCGCGCGCCACATGATTTTGCCAGCGCTCTCGATGGTACTGGCTACGGCTGGTGGTTGGGCGATGGCAATGCGCGGCATGGGAGTCACAATACAAGGCGAAGACTACGTAAACTTTGCCGAGCATAAAGGTCTGCGTCCGACGACCATCTTTGGCAATTACTTTGTGCGCAATGCCGTTTTGCCGCAAATCACCGCATTTGCGCTTGATCTCGGCGCACTCATTACCTCAGGGCTTTTGGTCGAGCAACTCTATGGCATCCAAGGACTTGGATTGCAACTGCAACAAGCGGTCACCTCCAACGACTTTCCAGTCATCTATGGCATCGTGATATTTATCATCGTCGGTGTGTCGCTGATGATGTTGCTTGTTGAGATTATCTATCCGCTATTTGACCCACGCATCAAACTAGACAAATAAAACACAATGGCAAGTGTAGCTGCTAACCCCGCTAACGCAAACTCCACTCCCGAAAAGTATGTTCCACCATCGCGTGGCACCTTGCTGTGGCGCTACCTGCGTCGAAACAAGGGCATCATGCTGGGCTTTCTTATTTTGCTGTTGCTCGGACTCTTCACTGTGCAAGGCATGTATCGCTTTACGATCGGCGAAGGGCTACGTCTGACAGACCGTGTTGCGCGCGCTTATCCATTAGCCGTGCGCTCAAAGCAACCGCCCTACCTCGTCACTTGGCTGTGCAGTGTTGGCATCCTCAACACATGCGAAGAAGCCAAACCCGCAGCAGCACCCGCGCCCACTGCAGCGCCTAAAGGTAGCAGCCCATCGGCAACCGCCGCGCCCGATTTTGGCGCATTGCCCGGCATCAATGGACCCGAACCAACCAAAGCACCTGACTTTGGTGCGTTACCGGGCATTGATGGCCCTGCGCCAACCAAAGCGCCCGCAAGTAGTGATTTCGGAGCGTTACCCGGCATCGGCGGCGAGACCAGTTCCACATCTACAACCAGCGCGCCAAACACTGACAAATATTGGCTTGGCACGGATTGGTACGGGCGCGACCTACACGCGGCAATGGTTGTTGGCTTGTGGCAATCGGCATTAATTGGCGTGTTTGCAGGTTTGATTGCTACGATCATCCCAGTTGTGCTTGGCTTTTTAGCGGCATACTTTGGTGGCAAATTAGACCGTGTGATTACCGCGATCTGCAGCGTGTTGCAACCGATCCCGCCATTTTTGATTCAGGTCGTACTT
>CAZVQE010000079.1:0-9472 GCA_964628875.1 uncultured Anaerolineae bacterium | reverse complement strand
ATCGCGGCAGGGGTGAGCTTTGCGTTTGCAAGCGCCTCGTCCATCGTTTTGATCACACGCTCAATCACGACTTTTGGGCCCTTTTCGGCTTGTGTCATCTTTTTGCCGTTGCTGATGATCTTGCCTTGTGAGTTGACAATCAGCGCATAGATTTTTGTGCCGCCCACATCTACGCCGATTGTGTATTGAGGTTTGCGAGTTGCCGTTGCCATAGAGATTTTCTTTTGTTGAATGAGTTCTGCGCCGCACACAATCTGCGGCTAATCGGCAGTATGCCACAACAAAAAGCCTCGAAGCATCCGCTCTGCTTCGAGGCTTGTAAACACTTGCGGATGATGAAGATACTCCATCCGCAAATCATTCGATTAACCCAACGCGGCGATATCCTTCTTGACCGGCTCAGCTTCTTTTTCGAGTTGCGCCGTGATGTCCTTCCACACTGTCGCCACATCTTCTTTGCCGATGATGATACGACCTAGTCCCTTGCCGATGATGTTGTCACCACCGGGGATAAAGTTGCGCGCAGCATCTTGTGGGCGCGTCTTGGGCAATTGCTCGACCGCTGTCTTGTACTGCGGATTCTTTGCAAAGAAATCCTTGTAGCTCTGCGTCTCGGCTGTGCTCTTGCGCACTGGCACGTAGCCACTGTTTTGGCTCCAGAATGCGCCACCCTCGTTGCCAGTCGCATACGCGATGTACTTCATCGCCGCTTGCGCCTTCTCTTTGGGCGTTGTAATTGGAATCGCCAAACCTGAGCCACCCGTGCAGCAGCCAAATGTCTTGTCGCTCGGCAAGAACGCCGTGCCAACATCAAACTTTGCGTCAGCCAGTGTGCCAGCCAGTGAACCCGTGCTCATCATTGCCATTGCGGTCAAGCCTGAGATAAAGTCCTTTTGCACATCCTTGGATGGCATCGCCCACTTGGCTTTGTTTACGCTGTCCTGATAAAACTGCGCCGCGCGAATGGTGTCTGGCTCAAGCAACATGAATTTGCTCAAATCTGCATTGCTGTAGCCGCCGCCAAACGCCCACGCCACGCATTGAAACAGCCACGCTACGTAGCTAGAGTTTGAGTCATCGGGATGAACAAAGCCGGCCACTTTGATGGCATCGCCATCCTTCTTGACAAATTTTGGCGCAATGTCCGCCACCTCTTGCCATGTGGCTGGCGCCTTGTCAATGCCCGCCGCCTTAAACATGTCCTTGTTGTAATAGAACAACGGCGTCGAGCGTGCAAACGGAATCCAATACTGTGCGCCTTTGCGCGCGCCTTCATTCCACAGGCTGTCAATGAAGTCTTTTGGATCAATGCCTTTCTCGGCGGCAACAACGTCATTCAAGTTTTGAAGCGCTTTGGCGCGCACAAACTTGAACCACCACACGTCAGACAACAGCACCATATCCGGCGCCTGCTTCGCGGCGAGCGATGCGGTGAGTTTGTTAGCGGTTTCTTCGTAGCTGCCTTGCACTTGCATGTCTACTTTGACATCTTTTTGCATAGCGTTGAATTTGTCTGCCAGCTCTTTCTCACGCTTTTCAAGGTTGCCGCCACTAAAGCCCCAATGCACAATGGTCACCGTGCTGCCGGGCTGTGTCACAACGGCAGGCGCCGCTGGCTTAGCTTCGGCGGGCTTTGGCGCGGCAGTCGGTGTTGGCGAAGCGCACGCCGCGAGTGCGGCTGCGCCCGCGCCGAGACCGACGCCCTTTAGAAACTTACGACGATTTAACGTTTTCATTCTTATTCTCCTTTTGAATTTAGCTGCAGCGCAACGACTGAGTTGCGCAAACTAACCTTTAACCGCGCCAGACGCTAACCCTTCGACGACATAGCGCTGCGCAAACAAAAACACAATGATGACCGGCAGCACCACAAAGATCGCGGCTGCCATTACCACGCCCCACTCTGCGTTGCCTTCGGCATCCAACAAGCGACGCATCGCCACAGGCAACGTGCGCAGTGAATCATTGAACGTGACAATGAGGGGCCACAGATACTCGTTCCACTTTGCGGTAAAGCTCAGCAAGCCACTGGTCGCAATCGCCGGCGTCGCCACTGGCACGATTACATTCATCATCGTCTTCCAGTGACCCGCGCCGTCCACTTTGGCAGCGTCGGTCAGATCGTTTGGAATGGTGCGAAAATACTGGCGCAACAAAAACGTGCCGAACGCAATACTCGCGCCGGGCAACACCACCGCGAGCCAGCCACGTATGTAATCGCTCGTTTGCAAGGCGCCACTCTTGGTCACCAGCAGCCCCATATTGCCAATCGTCAAAAAGTTTGGAATGATGACCACCTGCTCTGGCACCATAAGCGCGACGAGTAACATGACAAACACAAAATTGCGAAATGGAAATCGCACAAACACGAGCGCATACGCCGTCGTAATCGCCATGATGACCTCGCTGAGCGTGCCGAGCAATGTTGTCATGCCGCTATTGATGTAGTACTTGCCAAAGTTGCCTTGATTCCACGCCTTAAAAAAGTTGTCGAGGTGGATTCGCTCTGGAAACAAAGAGGGAGTCGCAGAATAAAACTCCGGATTGGTTTTCATGCTGCCGGCAACGAGCCATGCCAACGGAACGCCAATAAGCAACACGAGCAACAACATGCCGAGATAGCTCAACGCGTGATAAAAGAATTTTTGACCTGAGAGACTCATGGCTGATAAATTTATGCGTAGCTCACGCGCCGCTCTAGCACACGCAGTTGGACGAGCGTCACGATGAACATGAGAACAAATAACACGATGGCAACCACCGAAGCGCGACCATAGTTTTGAATTTCGGTGAAGCCCAATTCATATAAACGATACACAAGCACATTGGTGGCGTTGACCGGTCCGCCGCGCGTCAGCACACTGATGATGTCAAACGCCTGAAAAGAATTGAGCACGCTGGTCACGCCTAAGAAAAACGTCACAGGCGACAACCCGGGCAACGTCACATTGCGAAAACGTTGCCATGCGTTTGCGCCATCTACGCGCGCGGCTTCATACAGGTCTTGGGGAATGGCTTGCAGACCAGCAATGTAGATTACTGTCGCGTAGCCAAGATTTTTCCAAACGTAGACGATGATCAGCGCCAGCATCGCCCATGCCGGGTCAAGTAGCCATCTAGGAGATTGCACGCCAACCAATTTAAGTATCTGATAAATCAGACCAAAACGATGATCGAAGATGTAGAGCCAAATGACCGCCACAGCGCTGCCTGCCAACACCGTCGGCGAAAACAACATGCTGCGCACGCCATTGCGAAAACGCAATTTTTGATTGAGCAGTTGCGCAGTCAAAAGCCCAAGCACCAAAATAATGACAACGACCGAGACCGTAAACACCAATGTGTTTTGCATGATCTTGCCCATCTGCGAGTCCGACACCAATATGTCTTTGTAATTGGTCAGACCTACAAACTCACCGACATCAATGATCGGGTTGTAATCCTGAAATGACAAAAACAGATTGCGAATCAGAGGGTAGTAGGTAAAAATGCAAAACAACAAAAGATTGGGGCCAGCAAAGAGAACGAAGGTTAGCCAGTCTCTCCAATCTCGGCGGATCGTGTCGCCGAATGATTTTTGCTTCACACCAAAGATTATAGGACGGATTATTAACCTTTTGTAAAGGCGCGTTCCGAGCTTGGAGGATTTTTAAGGTTGGATTAAATCACGCTGGCGGACCTGCCCGCAGTCGCTCGCGCACAAGATCAAGTCGCTCCGTAGCATCCCACATCGCCTCGATCCACCATGTTGCGCCTGCGTCGGCGTAGGGCACTATCAGGTCATGCGCGCGTGCGCGATCAGCGCTCGGTGTTTTGCCTTCGACGATGATGTCATAGCCTTGTATAGCACGATGTTGGCGCACATACTCGGTCATCTGGCGTAATTGATCTGGCAGCGCTTGCTGCGGGTTGCCTGCGGTGTCACGCGATGACGGCACCAAGCCATCGCAGCGCATCGCCCGCGCCATGGATTTGGTCGAGCCGTGCATGCCCACACACCAGATCGGGATGCGCGGCTGTTGCAGTGGCGCGGGCGGTACCATAAACTCTGTCGGACGAATCGTGTAATGCTTGCCGCGATATTCAAAAGGCTGCCCGCACCATAAGCCCCAGATGATGTCGAGGCTCTCATCGAGTAACTCGGCGCGTTGCTTGCGGTCGGTCACCTCGCCAAACGCGGCGTAGCCCGTGTCAATGGCGCCCAAGCCAACCGTGAGCGTCAGCCGTCCGCCCGATAGGTGATCGAGCGCAACCGCCTTGCTCGCCACGTCCCACGGACGCATACGCGCAAGCGGCGAGAGCAGTGTGCCGAGTCGAATGCGCGTCGTGCGCATTGCCATCGCCGTCATACTGACCCACGCATCAATGCCCCAGATCGGCTCCCACACAAAGATGCCGTCCCAGCCCGCAGCCTCAGCCTCATGCGCCAGATCAGCCGCCTCGCGCGCAGAGGCATAGGGGATGACAAATCCAAATTTCATGGTCGCACTGGTGATTTTGCAAAAGCCACCGCGCCGCTACTGATTAACATGATGAGCGTCACTGGTGCCCACAGCGCGCGCTCACTCGCACTCGGTGTGATGAGATTGAGAATGAGGCTAACCGCGGAGAAGGCAACAACTACCCACGCCAACCAGCGTGATATACGCAACCACCTTGGCGAAATGACGCCCACGCGCGCCAAAATGACCAACGCAAAGCCAGCCAGTAGCGCGGCTTGAATAAGCGCAGCCACACGCAGCTCAGGCGGAAACTGACCCTTGATGGCGCCGCCCATAGCATATTCGCCCCATGGCGCGCCAGCCGCTAATGCAAGTTGAAAGGCAACAACCCCGATAGCAACAATTGCGTATACATATGCCGCAGCTCTGTTGAGTGTCATTTGATGATCTTCCATTCACAAGTGTAATTCACGCCATGATATGGCTGATCTTCGTCAACAACGAGCTAACCGCGTATCGCCCGCTCTGCCTCTGCCCATACTTTTGCTCTGGTGGATGGGTCTTGGGCGGGCAGGGGCCAGCTTTTTTCTTTGCAGTTTGTGTCAAAGTATTTTCCGCTCACGCCCGCAAGGTCGGGCAATGACGCAAGATAGATGGATGACCGCGCGGCTTTTGCCGCAGATTTGCCGCCATCGGGGCGAGTCATCAATTTGAACAGCGGGTAGAAGATGCGCATCACGCCCTTCTCGCGCTGAGCAAACTCTGTCATTTGCGCTTAAGACACCCCCTTGTCCTTCAACCAGTCAAGCGCGTAATCCGCAACTTCGTCCCAGCCTTCCTGCCCAATGATAAAGTGAGTCCGCCCAACAAACTCCTTGTAATTGGTGTCTGGAGATGATGCGTATTTGGCGTAGTTAGACTGATTGAGCGAGGCGGGGATAATGTGATCTGCCAGCCCCCCAATTAGCAGCAACGGTGGATGGGATTTCTTGAAATCCACCTTGGCTGTCAGTGACTCGCGCGGAACCCGACGAGATTCGGGCACAACGTATCGCTCGAAGGCCGCTTTTTGCTCAGCCAATGGCAACCCGTTGACGAAGGTGTATTGAAAACGATCAAACGTCATTTCGATTGGGTTGCCTTGAGAGGCGAATGGTGTAATGTGCGGCCAGTTGGATTTGAGAAAGGACCACTTGGTGGTAAACACGCCCATCGGCGGCGCGGAATCAATCGCGATGCCCGCTACGGCTGGGATTCTTTGCAACAACAATTGCACAACCAGCCCGCCCATCGAATGTCCAATCAAAATTGGCATTTCGTCAAGCGTCTTGATTATGTTGGTGAAATGATCCATGACCATGCTCAACGTGAGCTGCCCTAATTGAGGATCTGGATGTTTTTTGCGAAGGACATCAATAGGTTGGTCTCTACCGGGCCAATCTGGCGCAAGGCAGGTATATCCTTTTTGTTCAAATCGAGAAACCCACTTTTCCCAGCATAGCGAGTTCATATACATCCCATGCACGAATAAAACTGTTTTTGATTTCACTTAGGCTCTCCTTGTTTGGTGTGTAAAAAAACTAAACAATTACTGGGGGCAACTATATCGCGTGGCGAAACCCAAGAAAAAATCCTCTTTCAGGCATTAAGATGCGCGAGGGTGGCAAACGTAAAGTTTATTCGCGTATCGCCCGCTCTGCCTCTGCCCATACTTTTGCTCTGGTGGATGGGTCTTGGGCGGGCAGGGGCCAGCTTTTTTCTTTGCAGTTTGTGTCAAAGTATTTTCCGCTCACGCCCGCAAGGTCGGGCAATGACGCAAGATAGATGGATGACCGCGCGGCTTTTGCCGCAGATTTGCCGCCATCGGGGCGAGTCATCAATTTGAACAGCGGGTAGAAGATGCGCATCACGCCGGGCATCATGTCTGGTGTAACCGAGCGGGACATGTTTGTGCTGGCTTGCCCGGGGTAACACACGTTTATCATCACGTCCTTCTCGCGCTGGGCAAACTCAGCCATCAGCGCCATCATCGCCACTTTAGACTGCGAGTAGGAGTTCAACCCATCAAACGCTTTTTCGCTTTGCAAATTAGTGGTGTCCAGCGTGTTGGGCACGTTCCCGCCCGTAAGCGTAATCACCCGCGCGGACTTCGCCACTTTCAGAGAATCCATCAGCAACGTGGTGAGCAAAAACGGCGTGACCACATTCACCGCAAAATCGGTCTCCACGCCGTCCGCGGTCAGCTCGCGTTTGGAGGTTGCCATGCCTGCGTTGTTGATGAGGACATCCAGGTGGTTGTATTTTTGCTTGAATTGCGCCGCCAGCGAGCGAACCCCCGCCTGCGAGGAGAGATCTGCCAGCAAAAGGTCAACGTTTGGGTTGCCGCTGGCTTGTTTGATCTGTGTCACGGCGGCATCGCCGCTGGTTTTGCTTCGGCCCGTGATGATGACTTGTGCGCCCAGCTTTGCCAACGCCAGCGCAGTCTGAAATCCAATTCCGCTTGTGCTTCCGGTGATGAGAACAATTTTGTCTTTCATTTTTTTATAAGGGGTCATTCTTTGATTTGCTGAGTAGCTCCGGCACAACAAAGGTGAACGGAAAGGCGATCATGATAAATAACGCCGCGGGATACCACACAAACGCCAGCGCGATGGTGGCAATGTTGATAAAAAATGATGTGTTCGCGCGCTTGAGCCATTGCTGTTTTTCTGCTGGCGTAAATTTGGCGTGCGGCGCAAGATCGCTATTTACAAAGGCATGCCTAAAGATGGTGTTCATAATGACAGAGCTGATTGTCATGTTTAGCGGATATAGCGCGATGACAAATGAGTTGGACGGGTAATCGCCAATAAACGCGGTGAAAAACGGGAACAGACACGAAAAGAAAAGCAGAGCGATATTGAGCCACAACAATTTTGTGTCTACTTTTTCAATCTGGTTGATGAGATGATGATGGTTTACCCAAAAGATGGCGATGATAAAAAAGCTGAAGGCGAAGCTGAGCAGTTTTGGCGCAAGCTCCGCGATGGCCGCGCTAAACGCGGCAAACGAGCCATCTTCCAAATGCGGAACTTTTAATTCCAGCACCAAAATGGTCAAAATGATGGCGAACATGCCATCGCTAAACGCCTCCAGGCGGCTTTTGCTATTGTGCATGGCGCAAACTCCTTATTTCAAAAGCGGGTTGATGGCCCGCACGTTTACCGCGAACTGATACACCAGGTTTCCGCCGGTGCCGCCCAAAACAAACAGCCACGCCAGACCCAGCAGGGCAAACACGCCATACACGCCGCTTTGGCCGATGTCTTTTCCGGCCCGCCGCGAGCGCCATCGCCAGACAAGCAAGGCCAGGGTGGCAAGCGTGCCCAGCATTCCCAAAAGTTGGTGCGGTTGGATGGCGCTTGCAACCGCCGTGTTTTCATACGGCTCATGGGCAATGAGGCCGGTCACAACCGATGGCAGGGCGGCCAATGCGCCCACCGCCAGCAAAACCCACGAGGTTTCGTTGAGCGTTGCGTTTGCGCGCAACCGATTCAACAACGAGAAGGCAAAGCTGAGGAACAACCCGCCGATGGCGAAGTGAACAAGGATGGGGTGGAGGTCTTGCCAGATGGTTTGTAGAAAGTTAAACATGAATTTTCCTTTTGATTTTGTGAATAAATGTCAACTGGACTTACGCATTTAATTTGTTTTTGCCACAGAGGACACAGGGAACACAGAGAAAAAGAGAAATTTCTTAGTGGTCTCTGTGGCTAAATTAAAGTTTTTGTGTAAGTCCAGTGTCAAATGCTAAGTGTGTTTTTCTATTGCATTCGCCATCTTGTTGAGTTTGATGTAGGCGAGAATTTCAGGGATGGTGAACAGGAACAAGAAAACGAAGAAGATGAAATATTGCCCGCTGGTTAATGGCGCAATGAACATATCCTGTGCCTCGCGCAAACTGTGCATGAGAAAAGCGAACGAATAGAAGCGCGGGTTTTGACGGATGAGCGCAATCATGGAAATGACCATCATTACGGCGTTACGTCCTGCCAGCGTATAAATCATCTTACTGGTGTTGGCATCGAACACAAAGTCAGGGTAGATTAACTTTGGGTTGAAGTAACAGGCATAGGTCTGAAAAGAAAGAATTGCCAGGATGACAACTTGTAAAACGTTAATCCAAATTGGTATTTTGGTTTTCATTGTCTACGCCCCTGTTAAATCGCGGCAAATGGAGATGACGCGCTCGGTGGTCTTTGAATCGAGACTCAACGAAACCGCTTCAAGTTTGCCAACCGAACCCCAATATGTGCCCGATTGCCAATTTTCGTCTACGCACAATGCGACTGGAATAATGGCCGATTCGGGGATGGTATTGCTCTGGCGTGAGCCAAGCATAGAGTTGCGCACTTCGGTGGGCAATTCGCGCCAAATATCTGTTGCCGCCAGCCCTGCATTTACAACCGCTGCCAGAATGTTCTTTTCGGTGTCGCGCAAATGCACAGCGTAGTGGAAGTTGCCAAATTGAATTTGGGCGGTCATTTTGCCGAACTCAAACGGCGCAAATTTTGGAAACAGGTCAAAATCAATTTGCGTGTCCAAACTCTGACCCGAAGAAAGCATGATGACGCGCGGCGAATCGGATTTTTTCAGCAGGGGCAGAAGCAACTGCGTCAGGTGATAGCGGCTGAGATAGTTGACCGCGAAAAATGGATGAAGCCCATCCGCCGTGCGGACATCGTCGAAGCGCAACACGCCTGTGGTGTGCAGGATGACATCGAAACGGTCATATGCGGCGAGAAGCGACTGCGCGGCGGCTCGGACTCCGCTGTGAGTGGAGAGGTCGGCGGCGAGAAAATCCGCCTTCCCAGCCTGACCCTGCAAATCCGCTGCCGCGGCTTGCCCCTTCTTTTCGTCACGCCCCAACAAGACGACGTGATGACCCAGCGCAACCAACTGCCGCGCCGATTCGAATCCAATTCCGCTGTTACCGCCTGCAATAAGAATTGTTTTCATGATTTCTTGAACAATGTGTAAAACGGATGATT
>CAZVQE010000078.1:0-9495 GCA_964628875.1 uncultured Anaerolineae bacterium | reverse complement strand
GCTGCTTTGCACGGATTTGTCATCGTTTCTTGGCAGTCCATTTGTGCTGACTCAAGGTCCGCAAGTGCCCAGCTTTCATTTTCCAATTCTCAAAGATATCCCGATCATCGGCGCGATTTTCTTTCAAAGTAATTGGATGGTGTATGCGAGCTATTTGCTGATCTTCGGGTCTTGGTTTTTCTTTTATCACACACGCGGCGGGTTGATGCTGCGTGCAATTGGTGAGCAGCCTGCGGCAGCATTTGCGCGCGGCACAAATGTCATCGCATGGCGCTACGTCTACACACTCGTCGGTGGCGCGCTGATGGGCATTGCGGGCGCAGCGTTTACGCTGGATGTGAAAGCAGGTTGGACGCACCGTCACGTGGCGGGCTATGGTTGGATTGCGCTTGCCATCGTCATCTTTGGTGGTTGGAATCCATGGCGCGCGGCGCTGGGCGCGTATTTCTTTGGCATCTTGCAATCGCTCTCAAGTCGAGCCCAAGATTGGATTGACATTATTCCGACGCAGGTTTTTCCTGTGTTGCCGTTTGTGCTTATGATCATTGTGCTGGTTATCACTTCGAGCGGCTGGATTGATCGAGTTGCCGCCTATCTTCCGCCTAATGCGCGACGTGTGCTGCTGCGCAATCTTCGCGCACGTGCGCCAGCCGCGCTCGGCAAACCGTTTGAGCAGGATTAAATGATGGAAGCGCGAATCAGTATCATCACTTTAGGTGTGCAAGACCTTACACGCTCTTATGATTTTTACTGCAATGGTTTGGGCTTTCCGACAACACGCAAACCCGAACAAGGAATTATCTTTTTTCAGACGAGCGGAGTGTGCTTGGCGTTGTATCCACACGAGAAGTTGGCTGAAGATGTATCGCTCAGTTTGTCAAAAGCGCGATGTGCATTTTCAGGCATAACGCTTGCGCACAACACAAAAACCAAAAACGAGGTGGATGAAATTTTGCGCCGAGCAGAAGCATCCGGCGGCAAAATAGAAAAAACACCTCGTATCGTTGAATGGGGCGGATATAGTGGTTACTTCTCAGACCCCGATGGTTATCTTTGGGAGGTTGCGTGGTCAGCCAACTGGCAATTTAACGCCGATAGCAGCCTTGTGATTGAATGAAAAACTTTCACATTGGTTTTACTTGTCTCGGTTGCGGCAGACACTATGAGACACAACAGATCACTTATACCTGTCCGAGTTGCGGCAGCAATGTAGATGCCACTTACGACTACGAGGCGATTCGCCGCGCGCATACGCCCGCTGAGATTTTGGCGAATGGCGATCAGAGCGTGTGGCGATATATGGCGCTATTGCCGCTCGATGCGCGCACGCTGCCTGAGTTTAAGGGGCGCAATACGCCGCTGACAACACTGGGCAACTCGCCGCTGTATCGCGCGCATACGCTGGAGCAAAAACTTGGCGCGGATGCCATTTACCTCAAAGATGACGGTCGGCTGCCGAGCGCGTCATTTAAGGATCGTGCCAGCTCGATGCTCGTGGCGGTTGCGGTGCGCGATCAACGCCGCATCATCACATTGGCATCCAGCGGCAACGCAGCCGCCGCGCAAGCCACGATGTGCGCCAACACCTCGACGCAAGCCGTGATCTTTGTGCCACAGAGCGCGCCTGAGGGCAAATTGATCCAGATGCTGATTCATGGTGCGCGCGTGTATGTCGTGCGCGGCACATATAACGATGCTGTCGCAATGGCCGCCGCCGCCGCACAAAAATTTGGCTGGTACAACCGTAGCACGGGCGTGAATCCCTACACGCGCGAAGGCAAAAAAACGGCTGCGTTTGAGATCGCCGCTCAACTCGGTGATGGCGCGCGCTTTGTTGCGCCGGAGGTCATGATCGTGCCAGTTGGCGACGGCAACATCATCAGCGGCATTCACAAAGGATTTAGCGACCTGCATGCGCTTGGTTGGATTGAAAAGATGCCGCGCTTTATCGGTGTGAGCGCCACACTCGCGCCGTGTCTGTATCGCGCGTGGCAGAGCGGCGGCGAGCAGATTTCGTATGTTGAGTCAAACACGATTGCGGGTGGCATCGGCGTAGATCAATCTTGCGACGGCGTGGCGGCTCTACGCGCCATTCGCAACACAGGCGGCGCCATGCTTGAAGCCACCGACGAAGAGATGCTCGGCGCGATGCGCGTACTTGCGCGTGATGCAGGCGTGTTTACTGAGCCAGCCAGTGCCGCCGCCTACGTTGGCTTGCAAAAGGCGCTCGCATCAGGTGCGATTCACAAAGGCGAACGCATCGTGTTGCAACTGACCGGCAGCGGACTCAAAGACGCGAAGTCGGGCTTGACCGCTGCTGGCAAACCGATTCACATCAGCAGCATAGATGAAGTGAACTAGTCGTAGGCTGAGCCTGTCGAAGCCTGCGGTGATAGTTTGTTCGGTTCGACAGGCTCACCGAACAACGTTGGCTCACCAAATAACGCGGGCTGACCTGTCGAAGCCTACGGTGAGTTCGTTCGGTTCGGCAAGCTCACCGAACAACGTTGGCTCACTGAACGATGCTGAAAATCAACGCGTCATCTTTGGCTCGTGTGCCGTCAGGGGCGTAGGCGGGCAGTCGAGCAAAATCACTCGCGCGATATAAACCGAATCGCACTGTGTAAGCCTCACTCATTTGAAGAGCTGGCACATCAAACACGCGCTCATCCTCAAAGCTGTCGCCATCGCGCCACCATTTTGCTGAGAAACCGCCACCAAGCGCGCGTCCGTCTGCCTGCGCGATGACATTGCCTTGTGCGTCAATCAAATGCGCAAAGATGGTCTGATCTTCTTTGAAGTTGCGTAGCACTTGCCAGCGCGTGCGTAATATCAGTTGATCACCAGTTCGCGCGGTAGATACAAATTGCACATAGGCGGCGGGGTCGTGATCAGGTGCGTCGCGCAATGTGAAGTGTCCATCGGCTTTGATCGGCGCCTCGCGCGTCGAGCCGATGCTGCTGATCTCATAGGTTTGTCGCCCAGTTGGTTTGTTTGCGCCATCAAAAGTTTGTAGATCGGTCTTGGTCGCAAAGTCCCAAAAGCCGACATCAAGCATCAACGACGAAGGTGTGTGCGTGATCGTCTCGTTGAGACGGAGTTGATAGTGATCGGCGATGATCTCGCTCGCGCGCCAGCGTGAGGTCGGATACACACCGCCGCCGGGCGTGCTGTCGAGATGCGCGACTTCTTCGTTGCCGCGCGTAAACAGCTTGGCAAACAAGCTGTAGTTTGTGTCAATGGGTCTGAGCGCTTGCCAGTAGAGCGTGACGCCGACGGTCTCGCCCGCGCGCACGCGATCATTGCCATCATCTATGCGATATCCGATCCAGCGTATCTGGTCGGCGAATCGCAACTCAGTGCGCGTCAGATCGCGCGGTAATTGCGACTCGTCTGTGATGCGAGGCGGCAGCGCGTAGGCGGGCATGATGTAGGCGAATGGCGCGACGAGCGTGATAGCAGCGAGCGCGATTGAAATAAATAAGAGGGTGGGGCGCACTAGTTTTTTGAAGGCGGCAATGATCTGATTTAGTCCGATGGCGATGAATGACGAAATAATCGCGATGTTTGGAAAGAGCAGACGACCCTGACTAGCGAGCGTGATCGAAGTCCAGTGAATCAGCGCGGCGAATGAGATTGTAAATAGAGCAAGACACATCCAAGTTCCAAGTTCGGAGTTCCAAGATTGCAGGTTCAATATTTTGAGCTTTGCACTCTGAACTCTGAGCTTGACAATCCAACCGATGCCAGCAAGCGCAAGCATGATCTCAAGCGCGCGATAAATCCACAACGCCATCGGGATATTGACCGCGCCAAACAAACCCCAATACGCTTTGTAAAAGCCGTCCCATTCGCCGATGAGATCGCTCCATGTCGGTGTGATGAGGCGCGGACCCGCGATCTGCGCCATCATCTGTGTGCCAGTCGGGTCACCGTAGAGTGACCAATTGCGCACGTACCACCAACCGCAGATGAGCGCTGCTAAGAGCGCGAGAGTGACGATCTTTGGCGAGAGAGTGAATCGGATGCGCGCGCCATTCAAAAGCTCACGCAGCCACAACGCCGACGGAATGACGACTAACAACGCCAGCGCCGATGATTTGCTGAGCGCGGCGCAACCAATCAGCGCACCGATCAAAATCGCGCGAGTCCAATTCAACCCGATGCGCAATGACCGCAACGCCAGCAAAATTGCCAGCGACGAGCACATGGTCACAAGCGTGTCGTTATTGACCGATGCGCTGATAAACACAAACATCGGATTAAACGCAGTGAGCGCTGCCGCAAATGCGGCGCTGGTCTTGTGATGACTCAACTCAAGCGCAATGTGATATGTCGCCCACACCGTCACTGCGCCCATGAGCACGCCTAGCAGGCGCACTAGATGCACATACAGCGCCGTAGCGCGCCATGGCAATGAGTCACTACCGCTGGTGAGCATCTGATTGCGGTTGTCGGTGGCGTCGGCGCGGCCGAGCTTGGCGTGCGGGTTAAATTGGGCGAGTCCGCGAAAGTCACTGATGTCAAACGCATGTGACACGCCAGCCACGAGTAAATAATACAGCGGAGGTTGACTGCCCTCCTGCTCATAAAACTCACGATGTTGCGGGTCTTGGACAGGAAAATCGCGACCTAGTGCATAATGCTCCACCATAGCAAAGTGGCGCACTTCGTCGGACACGTCAAATAATGGCGTGCTGACCGAGTAAATTGCCCCTGCAACAACGAACACGGCAATGATCACCCGCAGGATAGGCAAGGCAACAGTACGCCGCAAAAATTTATGCACTAAAACACAATTCTATTGATTGAAATTTATATAGAGAGGAAATCTACATGTTTCGTTTTGTGACAGATACGCCCAGTGGTCTCAGCCCCGAACAAGCCAAAGCGATTGGCGTGGACGAGATGGCGCCTTCGTATGTGCGTTTTGGCGACGAGCAATATCGTGAGACCTACGATATGACATTGGATGAGTTTCATGCCAAGTTTAAGAGCAACCCAAATTTTCCGACGACGTCCGCTCCGTCCGTCGGAGACTTTCAAGACATTTTCGAGAAATACAAAGGCGATACGGTTCTTTCGATTAACCTGTCGCGCGATCTCAGCGGCACAGTGACTGCCGCCGAGAACGCCGCCAATATCGCGGGTGGCGACATCACCGTCATTGGTGGCCGATCTCGAAGACGACACGCGCAATGTGGCTGCTGGCCAAACCTTGCTCATTCGCGAAGCGATTCAAATGGCAAAAGATGGCAAGAGCGCGGCTGACATCAAGACCGCCATCGAGGCATTGGCTCCGCGTGTGCGCCAGATATTGGTGCTTGACACCTTAGAGAATTTGAAGCGCGGAGGGCGCGTCGGCGGCGCGCAAGCCTTTATTGGCGGGTTGTTGCAATTTAAGCCGTTGATCACGTTTAAGAATGGGCGACTTGAGCCGCTAGAGCGCCAACGCACACTAAGCAAGGCTGTGCAGCGGCTCAAGGAACTTGCGCTGCAAGACCTTGCAGGCAAGAGCAATATTAAGCTGATGGGCGTGCACTCAGGCGCCGGCGCGGACAAACTGGCGGCTGAGCTAATGGCGGACCTCAAAAAAGAACTCAAACTTGATTACGATCCGATGATTATTGCGATTGGCGCATCGGTCGCCACACACGCGGGTCCGGGCGCAGTCGGGTTTGCTTATATTCAGCCATAGAGTGATTTTGATGATATGACCGATGCCTTGCAACTGATCGGAATTGCGCTGTGCGGCGCGTTGGTTGGTTGCGCGACGGGGGTCGTGCCGGGCTTACACGTTTACAACGTTATTGGCGCGTTGTTCTTGTTTCAAGGACAGCGCGCTTTTTTATCAGAATCAGCATTGGCGATGCTTATGGTTGGTTGCATTGTCGGGTGGAGTGTGAGTAGCACATTGCCGAGCGTGTTTTTATTTGCGCCTGATGACAACAGCAGCATGTTTGTGTTGCCTGCGACGCGCTGGCTACTGCAGGGCCGCGGCTTGCAAGCGGTTTATTTGGCAAATGCAGGCGCGTTGGCAGCAGTGTTTGGGTTGATGCTCATGGCGCCATTGCTCGCAGATGCATTGCGCCCGATCCGCGCTATTCTCCAGCCGCATACGCACTGGATGATTGCGACCGTCGTCGTATTTTTGGTGCTGGGCGAATGGGCGCGTACCGAAGAAAAATCTCCATCAGTGGCGCGGCGGTTGCTGGCGGCGTGGACGATTCTCGGCGCAGGCATCTTGACGTTTGCACTCAGTGGCGCCATTGGCTGGCTACTGATGAATCGCTCTCCCATCTCTAGCGACAGCGCTTTTCAAAACCTGCTGCCAGCATTTGTGGGGCTTTTTACATTGCCATCATTGTTGCAGGCGTTTTTTGTCGGACGGTCGCCGCCAGCGCAGACGCGTGAGCTAACGGATGTGCCGTCGGCGTTGTTGTGGCGCGGCGCATTGACTGGCGTCGTTGGCGGCATATTTGCGGCTTTTTTGCCGGTCGTCAGCGGTGGAGTCGGCGCGCTGTTTGCGGGGCATGCCATCGGGCAGCGCGACGAGCGCGCATTTCTCATTTCACAAGGCGCGTCGCGCACTGCCTACTATGTCGGCAGTTTGTTGCTGCTATTTGTGCCCGGTCTAGGTCTGGTGCGCGGTGGCATGTCGAGCATTTTGTCCACTGTGTTTACGCCGCAAGGTTGGTCGTTTTATGCGTTGGTGGTTGCGGGAATGGCGCTGTGGGCGATTGTGGCGTTTGGCTTCACCACAGGCGTGGCGCATGCGTGGGTGCGTCATGTCCATCGCATCTCGGTGCGTGTAATGGCGCTCGCCGCGCTTTGCATCGCGTGCGGGTTGACGTTTGTGTTTACAGGCTGGGTGGGCGCGCTGGTGATGTTGGTTAGCACCTGTGTCGGGTGCATCCCCGTGTTTGTGGGTGGACGCCGAATGAATTGCCTCGGTGTGCTGCTTGTGCCGATCTTGATGAATTATTGAGCGAATAGATCATAGTTTTGGTTTTCAAATTTCTCGATTTCTGCTAAAATGAATTTCAGATGAGAGGTTTTTATCTTCCGCAAATTTGAATGCGCTCTCATTGTCATTTGCAATCAAGCCATATTTACAAATCAACTCAGGAGAAACTCAAATGTCCGATCAACAAAGTGCAACGGATCACAGCCTCATTTATGAGCCAAGCGCCGAAGTAAAATCGCGCGCGCGTGTCAAAGACTGGAACGCAGTAAAAGCGCAAGCGGATGCCGATCCTCAGGCGTTTTGGGCGGAGCGCGCAAATGAGCTTGGTTGGTACAAAAAATGGGACAAAGTGCTGAATGAAAGCAACAAGCCCTATTTCAAATGGTTTGAAGGTGGCAAAACCAACATCGTGCATAACGCGATTGATCGCCACCAATTGACATGGCGGCGCAACAAGATTGCCTACATTTGGGAGGGCGAAGATGGCAGCCAGCGTTTTGTGAGCTACGCCGAATTGCATCATCAAGTGAGCAAATTTGCCAACGCGCTCAAAAGTCTCGGCGTAAAGAAGGGCGACCGCGTGACCATTTATATGGGGCGTGTGCCTGAGCTGCCGATGGCGATGCTCGCATGCGCCAAGATCGGCGCGATTCACAGCGTGGTGTATGGTGGCTTTAGCGAAGAGGCGTTGCGCGGGCGCATCATGGACTCGCACAGCAAAGTCGTCGTGACGTGCGACGGCGCATTTGTCAGCGGCAAGCACATTGACCTCAAAGAGATCGTAGATCGTGCGCTCATCAGTGATCCGCCGACACCCGTCGAGGATGTCGTTGTATTTCAGCGCACGCACAAAGAGGTCAAGATGTATCACGAGGACAAGCGGCACGATCATTGGTGGCACGAGCTGATGAAGGACGCCAGCCCCATTTGCGAGACTGAGCAAATGGACGCCGAAGACCCGCTGTTTATTCTTTACACCTCTGGCAGCACCGGCAAACCTAAGGCGCTGCTTCACACGCACGGCGGATATAGCGTGTATACATACACGACCTTCCGATATGTATTTGACATCCAAGATGATGATGTGTATTGGTGCGCGGCTGACCCGGGTTGGATCACAGGTCACAGCTACATTGTGTATGCGCCTTTGATGAATGGGGCGACAAGCATCATGTACGAGGGCGGACCCAGCTTCCCGAATCCCGGACGTTGGTGGAGCATCGTTGAGCGTTACGGTTGCACGATCTTGTACACCGCGCCGACCGCCATTCGCGGACTCATGCGATTTGGCACCGACTGGCCCAACAAATACAACATGAGCAGCTTGCGCTTGCTTGGCTCAGTCGGTGAACCGATTAACCCTGAAGCGTGGAAGTGGTTCTATGAAAATATTGGGCACAATCGCTGCCCGATCATGGACACGTGGTGGCAAACGGAGACGGGCGGCTTTATGATTACGCCGACGCCTGTGGTGCCGCTCAAGCCGGGCAGCGGCACGCGCCCATTCTTTACGATCAAAGCCGAAATCGTGGACGAAAGCGGCGCGGCTGTGCCACCCGAGACCGAAGGATTTTTGACCATCCTCAATCCGTGGCCCGGTATGGCGCGTACGATCTACGGCGATCCACAACGCTACAAGGACACCTATTGGTCACGCTTTGAAGGGCGCTACTTTACGGGCGACAGCGCGCGCATGGACAAAGATGGATACTTTTGGATCATCGGGCGCGTGGACGACGTGCTCAAGGTGTCGGGTTATCGCTTTGGCACGGCAGAATTGGAGAGTGGCTTGGTGAGTCACCCAGCGGTGGCAGAGGCGGCGGTGATTGGTTTGCCGCACGAGGTGCGCGGGACTGCGATCTATGGCTATGTGTTGCTGCGGCAGGGTCATATGGACAGCGAGGCGTTGCGTGAGGAATTGCGCAATCACGTGGCTAAGACTGTAGGTCCTATCGCAAAACCTGAAAAGATAACGATTGTTGATAAATTGCCGAAGACGCGCTCAGGCAAGATCATGCGCCGCTTGCTCAAGGCGCGTGAACAAGGTCTGCCGCTCGGCGATATCAGCACTCTCGAAGAGTAGTTTTTTCGTAGTTCGTTTGTGTTTAATTGCCTCTCTGCGAGATTTACGCAGAGGGGCAATTTTTTTGTATTTACGCGACTATTAAAATAGATTCAAGGCTATCCCAATGAAGAAAACATCCAGAATCCTGATAGTTGCCAGTTTGTTGCTGGCTTGTGTTGCTATGGCACTGCCGATTTCGGCACCCGCAAAAACCAATTCACTTGCGACAATCACTCCGATCCGCATCATGCCGTTGGGAGACTCGATCACTGCGGGCTACGGCGCTGCGCCAAGCTATCGCTATTTGTTGTGGAATAAGCTGACGACAGCGGGCTACGATGTTGATTTTGTCGGCAGCCAATCAGGTTTTAGCTTGGGCGCGACGCCAACCTATAGCGATTTTGATTTGAATCACGAGGGTCATGCGGGCTATCGCGCCGACGAAATCTTTAACTATGCAACG
>CAZVQE010000077.1:0-9589 GCA_964628875.1 uncultured Anaerolineae bacterium | reverse complement strand
CCAGCATCAACGTGCGCAAACAACTGCTCGACATCAGCGACGACGAGTTTGATCGCGTTGTTGCGCTCAATCTCAAAGGCACATTTATGCTATTGCGTCACGTCGCACGTGGCATGGCACAGCGCGAACGTGGCAGCATCATTGTGTTCAGCAGTATTCGCGGGGATGTGGTCGAGCCGGGTCAGGGCGTGTATGCCGCCACCAAGAGCGGTGTGCGCCAGATGTGTCGCGCGCTTGCTTCAGAATTGGGCTCGCGCAAAGTGAGAGTCAATCTCATCGCGCCGGGTGTCGTCGAGACACCGCTAACGATGCCCATCCGCAATCAGCCTGAGTGGTACAACGCCTACGCCAACAAAGGCGCACTCAAGCGTTGGGCGCAACCGAGCGAGATGGCTGGCGCGGTTGTCTTTCTCGCGTCCGATGCAGCCTCGTATGTGACTGGCTCGGTGTATTACGTTGATGGCGGCTGGACCGCGCAAGACGGACGCTACACGCCGCCGCTCTAAAAAAAGTTCCAAGTTCAGAGTTCCTAGTTCCCAGTAGTCTCTGACTTCTGCGGTCTGAGCTCTGCTTTCTATTCATACATGCTTACAGAATCTGAACGCCACGCGATTTCACTGATCAACGACGATCAACTCATAGATTGGGTGCAGCAACTCACGCGCATCCCAAGCGTGTGGAAACCCGACACGGGCAAAGGCGAAGAAGCCGCTGCGCGCTGGGTCGAGGCGCGTTGCCGCGAAATGAAATTGCACACACGCTTTGAGATGGTGCAGCCCGGGCGTCCCAATGTCATCGCTGCTTATTCGCAACAAAAGTATTTTCAGATGGACACGTTGCGCGATGAAAAAACGACAACGAGCGACCAACCGCGCAAAGTGTTAATGTTTGAGGGGCACACCGACGTAGTCACTGAGGGCGACGCGAGTAAATGGACGCATCCGCCATTCTCAGCCACCATCAAAAATGGGCGCATCTACGGGCGCGGCGCAAACGATATGAAAGCTGGCGTGGTGTGCGCACTAATTGCAACTAAAGCGCTCAAAGATAGTGGCGTCAAACTCGACGGTGACATTTTGCTCGGTATCGTGTGCGACGAAGAAGGGCGCATGATCGGCATCAAAAATTTTGTCGAGCGTGGCTGGGCGAATCGAGTGAGCGCCTGCATCGTGTGTGAGCCAGAAGAGAACCATCTGTGCATCACACAAAAGGGCGTGATGTGGATCAAAGCCACGATCAAGGGCGTCATGTCGCACGGCGCGATGCCATTGACCGGTGTAAACACGATGTATCCGATGGCGCGATTTTTGACGATGGTGCACGCGCTAGAGGAGCGTGAGATCGTCCGACACGGACGTGATGAGTTTTTGGGTCAGCCCTCGATCTCGCCAACGATTGTGATGTCGCCCGTGCGCGGCGCAGGTGAGCCACAAAATAACGTTATGCCGGGCGCAAGCGAATGCACGCTCGATTTTCGATTGATCCCCGGACAAAATCCGGACTGGCTGGCGGCGCAAGTCGAGAAAATGTTGGCGGCAGCCTGCGCGGTGGACGAGCGGCTGAGCTACGACATGCAAGTGATCGAGGTGCGTCACCCGACCAAGACGCCGCGCGATCACGCCATCGTGCTGACACTCGGATCAGCCTATACAGACTTGACCGGTGAGGCGCCGATCTATGGCGGCGTGCCGGGCAGCACCGACGGCACCATCCTCAACGCACAAAAAGGTGTGCCGATCGTGACGTGTGGACCGGGCGACATCTACATACCACATCACATTGATGAGTGGGTCAGCATCGAAGAAATCAAAACCTCCGCACGCATGTATGTGCTGGCAGCGATGAGGTATTTGAGTTAGCAGTTCGGAGTCCAGAGTTCAGAGTATGGCAGTAGCAAAGCGATTTGAAGAATTAGTTGCTTGGCAAAAAGCCAGATTGCTCGCTCAATCAATTTACTCAATCACAAACAAAGCTCCATTTGACAGAGATTTCGCGTTGCGAGATCAGATTCGCCGATCTGCAATCTCGATCATGGCAAATATCGCTGAAGGTTATCAACGTCGCAAGCCTGGCGAATTTTCACAATTTCTTGGTTATGCACTCGGCTCATGTGCTGAGCCACAATCACATTTATATCTTGCAAGTGACATTCGATATCTACTTACTGATGAATTTGAAAAACTCAGCGCACAAGCAGAAGAGGTCGCAAAAATTACTTACGCGCTGCGAGAATCAATTGAACTAAAACGAAATGCCTAACTATGAACTCTGAACTACAAACTACGAACTTAATGCCCGGAATCAAAATCGGACACTGGACCAACGCTGAGGCGGCGACGGGCTGCACGGTGGTGCTGTGTGTGAATGGGGCTGTGGCGGGCGTGGATGTGCGCGGTGGCGCGCCGGGCACGCGCGAAACAGATTTGCTCGACCCGACTTGTATGGTTGAAAAGGTGCATGCGATCTTGCTCGGCGGCGGTAGCGCATTTGGCTTGGCGGCGGCGGATGGCGTCATGCGCTGGCTGGAGGAACGCGGCTACGGCTTTGATGTCGGCGTCGCAAAAGTGCCCATCGTGCCAGCCGCGATTTTGTTTGATTTGCCAATCGGCAGCGCCACCATCCGACCCGATGCAAATGCGGGTTACGCTGCATGTGAAGCCGCCCGCGAAGATTCAATTCAACAAGGCAGCGTCGGCGCGGGCACAGGCGCGTGTGTCGGCAAACTCATGGGGCTACAAAGCGCCACAAAAGGTGGCATCGGTTATGCTGAGATGACATTTGGCGACGGGGTGCGCGCGGCGGCGCTGGTGGCGGTCAATGCGTTTGGCGATGTCATCAATCCACAGTCAGGCGCGATCCTCGCAGGCGCACGCGCGCCCGGCACGAGCCAATTTATCAACACCTACGAGACGCTCAAAAATCTCGGCGCGCAAGATTTTAGGCGTTTTGCAGGTCGCAACACAACCATCGGCTGCGTGATGACCAACGCCAAGCTCAGCAAAGTCGAAGCCAATAAAGTCGCGCAGATGGCGCAAAATGGCTTTGCGCGCGCGATACGCCCCGTGCATACGATGGGCGACGGCGATACAATCTTTGCGATTTCACTTGGTGACAAAACGTCCAATGTGAATCTGATTGGTGAAGCCGCCGCCGAGTGCACCGCAAATGCGATCGTCAACGCGATGCAACACGCCACCTCACTCGCTGGGGTCAAGGCGTTGAAGGATTTATAGGGTTTTGTCAAATAAAATTTTTTCTGGTTAAATATTCGATATCCATGTCCGCCAAAAAACCAATTATCGAAATCACGAATCTGTATCACACCTACAACCAAGATACAAAAGACAAAGCCGTCACGGCGCTCAATGGCGTCAATCTCACTATTTACGAAGGTGAGTATGTGGTGATCCTTGGGCACAATGGCTGTGGCAAAAGCACACTTGCCAAACACTTGAATGGTTTGCTGTTGCCAACTCAAGGCGATGTAATGGTCAAGGGTTTGAACACAAAAGAAAAATCAAACTTGCGCCCAATTCGCTCCACGATTGGCATGGTGTTTCAAGTGCCAGACAACCAATTTGTTGCAACAATTGTCGAAGAAGATGTTGCATTTGGACCGGAGAATCTTGGCATCCCACGAGATCAATTGCTCAAGAATGTGGATTGGGCGCTCGAACGCACTGGCATGGTTTCACATCGCTTTCGAGCACCCCATTTGCTGAGCGGAGGTCAAAAACAACGCGTGTGTATCGCAGGCGTGCTTGCGATGCGTCCGCGTGTATTGGCGCTCGATGAAGCCACCGCCATGCTCGACCCACAAGGACGCAATGAAGTGTTGAAAGTTGTGCAAGACCTCAATGACAACGACGGTGTAACGGTGATTGCCATTACACATCACATGGAAGAGGCGCTAGAAGCGGATCGGGTCATTGTGATGCACCAGGGTCAAATTGTTTTGCAAGGGACTCCGCAAGAAGTCTTTTCGCAGGAGGGGCGACTACATGAGCTAAAACTCGAATTGCCTCAGGCGGTGCAGCTCGCACAAAAATTTGGTGTGCACGATGCCTTTACCGTAGAACAAGTAACCGACGCCCTGCGCAACAGAAAATTATCGCTGGCCGAAAAAACACGCGTTGTCACCAATTCAAAAGATCTCGACACAACGCCGAGCATCACTGTAAAAAACCTCGAACACTTTTACATGAAAAACACGCCGCTCGAGGTGCAAGCGTTATTTGATGTAAATTTTGATGTGCGCAAAGGTGAAATACTTGGCATCGTCGGACACACTGGCAGCGGCAAAAGCAGCGCGGTACAACACTTAAATGCGCTGTATCGTCCTGACGGTGGCGATGTGCTTGTGCTTGGTATGGATACGAGCGACCCAAAGCTCGACGCCAAACAAGTGCGGCGGCGCGTGGGGCTTGTATTTCAGTCGCCCGAAGATCAACTCTTTGAGCAATATGTCGGCGACGACATCGCCTACGGTCCGCGCAACATCGGAATAGCCAAAGAGGAGATTCGAGAGCGCGTACGCGATGCGATGCTGATGGTCGGGTTAGATTTTGAGCAATTCAAAGACCGCATTACGTTTTCATTGAGCGGCGGGCAAATGAGGCGCGTAGCCATCGCTGGAGTGCTGGCGCTGCATCCTGAGATTTTGGTGCTGGATGAACCCACAGCAGGGCTTGATCCACAAGGACGCACTCAACTATGGGAGACATTGCTCAGGCTGCGCCTCGAACGCAATATGACATTAGTCGTCATCTCTCATAACATGGAAGACCTTGCACGCATCTGTGATCGCATCGTTGTATTTGGCGGCGGGCGCACGCTTATGCAAGCTCCAACGCGCGAAGTTTTTGCCAAGTCAGACGAACTCGCAAAACTAAGTCTTGACGTTCCCGCCGTGACCGAGATCAGTCACAAACTCGGACTTGGCACAGCTTTGAAATTGGAGGAAATCAATGAATAGCACAGCAGTCACCACAAAAGGTCAACGCACGCGTGCCAGCGATGAGTTCGATTTTTTGAGTAATATCACAGTCGGACAATACATTCCAACCAATTCGTTTGTACATCGCCTTGACCCGCGCGCAAAAATCTTGATGGTTTTTTTCTTGTTAGTTGCTATCATTTTTTCGCGCTCAGCGATTGCTCTGACAATTGCCACCCTCGCGCTCGCGCTGCTTGTCAAAGCATCAAAATTGTCCTTGCGTTACGTTTTTCGTGGCATGTTGTTGGCATTGCCCATACTTGGTTTTTTCTTTGTGATGAATCTATTTTTGCAAGGAGCAGGTTGGAATGCGATTGCGCCGGACGATAAGGTTTTTCTTGACCTTGGTTGGTTACATATCACACGCAACGTTTTACATCAAATCTTGCTTGGACCTGCAAAGATTGTTTCGTTTCTGTTTATTTTGAGTGTGCTGACGCTCACCTCGAAAACAACCGAACTAACACATGGCATTGAGTTGCTTTTCAAGCCACTGCAACGATTCAAATTTCCAGCGCACGAATTAGCGCTGACAAATATGATTGCGTTGCGTTTTGTGCCGACGCTGGCTGGAGAGCTAGAGCGTATTGTCAAAGCACAAGCCAGTCGCTGCGGCAATGTGCGCACCAAACGCACAATTAACCCCATCGGCGCGGCGCAGCAAATGATGCCTATGATCGTGCCTCTGTTTATCAATGCATTGCGGAGCGCCGAAGACCTCATTCTCGCAATGGAAGCGCGCAGCTATATGGGCGGTGAAGGTCGCACCAAATTTGTACAGTTTATTGCAAAACCGATTGATTACATCGTCGTCATTGCCGCGCTCGCCTTCGCCATTTTGCTTTTAGTGATTCCGTGGCCCCCCATCAGCCAATGGCTTAATTTCTAGATGGCTTGACAAATCAAATATCCAATTTAAAATAATGATCGTCATTCAGAATATTTTTTATAAAGAGGAAAAATGAGCACTAGAAAAATTGTTGTCGTCGGAGTATTAATCGCTATCACCATATTGATGACCTTGACCGGTATCGCATTTATCCCCGTGCCAAGTGTCGCAAATGCCACAATCTTGCATATCCCCGCCATCATTGGCGGCGTGCTAGAAGGTCCGTTGGCTGGATTACTGGTTGGACTTGGATTTGGCTTGAGTAGCTGGGTCAACGCGCTAAGCACAAACAACGCACTATTCAGCAACCCAATTGTTGCGATTGTGCCTCGCCTTTTCATCGGCGTTGTCGCAGCGTTGGTTTACAACGCACTCCGCAAAAATAATGACATCGTTGCCATGGGCGCAGCGGGCGTAGCAGGTGCACTCACAAACACCGTATTGGTGGTCGGTGCTTTGATCCTATTTGGGTTGATTCCCGCCGCAGTCATCGGCGCACTTATTCCGCAGATCATTGCAGAATTGGTTGTCGCGGCAATCATCACCATCGCCGTTGTAGCCGCATGGAAGCGCATTGACCGCGGCGCCGGCAAATCCAGCATTTAAAGTTTTTTAATCCGCCTATAAAAAGACGCAACTGTCATAGTTGCGTCTCTTTTTTTATATCCGCTCGATCACCAAAATATGGCTGAGCCCAAACACATGCAACGGCGTACGCTCCAGCCCCTGCCAACCATCGCGCAAGATTTTTCCGGCTGCGCCAAACCGCCGCACGATGTTGTCAAAACCGCCATAGATGTGTGAGTGATGCACAATGCGCGACGGCGTGCCCTCAAATAACCCGCGCAGTTGTGCGCTTGTGTACGCGCGCACATGCGGCGCAAGTTTGTTGCGCAAAGCGTCGGGCAACCAATTGACAAGAGGTTTGTTGCCAAATTTGTATTCGCCGCGCCAATAGATGCCGTGTGTCTCAAAAAAATACAACCGATTAGGCACAAAGATCACCGCGCGCCCACCACACCGCAACACGCGCACGATCTCGCGCGCGCTCGCGGCATCATCCGCGACATGCTCCAGCACTTCATTGCTGTGGATGACATCAAAACTCTCATCCGCAAACGGCAACGACTCCGCTACCGACGCGAGCAGATTATTGACGCCGCTGCGCACGCCATCTTGCAGACGCGGCACCTCGATGTCAAAGCCAATCACATTGCGCGCAGTCTTTGACATCTCGCGCACATATGTGCCGATGCCCGTTCCGTGATCGAGTACGTCTTTGCCTGTGAATGGCGCAAACTGATTGACCATCGCCAAACGGCGCACCTGACCACTGCGCCAAACAAACGACGGATTGCCGCGCGTAGCTTCTTTGGGTTGCTCGATCTCTGACATGCTTTTGTAGATTATCGGTGATTTGATTTGTGAGAATGGGGCATGCGTGAGCAAAAACCTCATGCGCAAATCAAATGTTGAAAAGTTGAGTTAGCATACTCATCATGTTTGAAATCGTCCCCGAAAAAATTACGCAAGGCATCCAATTGCTCCAAGAACAAAACCTCGACTGTTGGCTCACGTTTGTGCGCGAGACCACGCAGACGCATGATCCTGCGCTTGATCTGCTACTTGGCTTTGATCTAACGTGGGACTCAGCGCTATTGCTGACGCGCGCTGGCGAAGCCATTGCCATCGTCGGGCGCTACGAAGCCGACAATGTGCGCAAGCTCAACGCATACACGCGCATCGTGTCCTATGATCAAGGCATCTCACAAACCCTGCGCGATGAGATCACGCGCATCGCCCCGCGCCAGATCGGCGTCAATTACTCGCTCAGCAGCACCAGCAGCGACGGTCTGACGCACGGCATGTATCTGCGATTGATGCAGATGTTTGCTGATACACCCTTCGCCAACAAATTCGTCAGCGCCGATGGCGTGTCGCGCCGTTTACGTGAGCGCAAGTCGGCGAGCGAGCTGAGCCGCATTCGCACGATCTGCAAAGCCACCGAAGAGGTGTATGCCAACATGTTCAAACTGCCCTTGCGCGGCATGACCGAAAAGCAAGTGCACGCCGTTGCGGGCGAGATCGCCCAAGAGCGTAATTTTGATTGGGGCTGGGGGCGCAGCGGCAATCCTATCGTAAACGCGGGCCCCGACTCCAGCATCGGACACGGTATGCCCGCCGACATTGCCATTCAACCCGGCATGTTGCTGCATCTTGATATGGGCTTTTTGTTTAATGGCTACTGCAGCGATCTACAGCGCATGGCATACGTGCTACGTGAGGGCGAGCGCACGCCGCCGCCTGAGGTGCAACGCGCATGGCAAGCATGCTGGGCGGCGATGGATGCGGGCTTTGCCGCGCTCAAAGCGGGCGTGCCTGCTTGGCAGGTAGATGACGCCGCGCGCAAGACGTTGGTCGCGCATGGCTACCCTGAGTATCTGCACGCATTTGGGCATCATGTTGGTCGGCGCGTGCATGACGGTGGCAGCGTGCTGGGTCCGCGCTGGGAGCGCTACGGCGAGACGCCCTATCATGCGGTCGAGCAAGGCTCGGTGTTTACCATTGAGCTTGGCACAATGGTCGCAGGTCACGGCTATATCGGGCTTGAGGAGATGGTCGTCGTCAACGCAGATGGCGCTGAGTATTTGAGCAAGTCGCAGCGCGAGTTGATTTTGATTTGAGCACAGTTTGACCCAATCGCAAACACCGTAAATTAAAACTTGTGAACGCGGAAGTCTCGGTTGTCATTCCAAATCTCAACGGCGTGCATCTGCTCGAGCCGTGCCTCGCGGCGTTGATGCGTCAGACGGTCGCGGTGAATGTGATCGTCGTAGATAACGCCTCGACCGACAACAGCGTGACGCTCATGCGCGACAAATTCCCGCGCGTGCAGATTATTTGCAATGACAAAAATCTTGGCTTTGCCGCGCCGGTCAATCAAGGCATCCGCGCATCAACAACGTCCTTTGTGGCGACGCTCAACAATGACACCGTGCCTGAGGCAAACTGGGCGGCTGAGCTATTGGATGCGTTGCGGCGGCACCCAGAGTGCGGCAGCGCAGCAAGCAAGATGCTCTTTGTAGACCCGCCGAATATCATCAACTCATGTGGCATCGCCATTGATCGCGTTGGCATCGCTTGGGATCGTCGTGGCGGTGAGCCTGATTCCTCACAAGACGAGGAATGCGCTGTATTTGGTGCGAGCGCGGGCGCGGCACTATATCGTCGCGCGATGCTCGATCAGATCGGTTTATTTGACGAAGATTTTTTTGCGTACATGGAGGATGTGGATCTAGCGTGGCGCGCGCAAAATGCGGGCTGGCATGCGATCTACGTGCCAAGCGCGCGCGTGACACACTGGCACTCTGCCACCAGCATCGAAGGTTCGCCATTTAAGAGCAAGATGCTCGGGCGCAACAAAGTCTGGCTCGTCGCCAAAAACTATCCAACGCCGCAACTGTGGCGCGCGCTGCCACGCATCTTGTTTTATGAGTTTGTGGCGGTGACATACGCCACGTTGGCGCGCGGCGATCTCAATGCGTTGCGCGGGCGTGTGGCGGGTTGGCGCACCATTCACAAAATGTGGCACAAACGTCCGCGCAGCTTTAGCCCTGATTGGAATTTGATTGAGCCCGCGCAAAGTCTAATTGCCACGCAACAACGCTACGCGCATATCGGTGCGCGCGCGAAACGCTTGTGTG